>PXQH01000042.1 GCA_003022125.1 Cyanobacteria bacterium QS_8_64_29
GGATGAGCGGCGTGCTGATATGCACCAAGCCTTTCTCAAGCTGGGCTGCGCGCTCATCCTGTTCAACCACCTGCAGAAGTTCTGTTAGGCGTTCTAAAGATCAGCGTTTGGCTGTCCTGGGCCGATAGCGGTTCCTCGCCCACGGGCTGGAGCTGGCCGCTGACGCGAAAGTAAACGGGCGCACCGGCCTGGATGTGCATATCGGAGCCGCCGCGCTCGACGAGCTGCGCCATCAAATCTTCAATCGCGTAATCCATGGGGGAGGTGCCTTCGATACAAGCGAGTCTACCCCGAGCATTCCCGGTGCAAGCGCAGCAGCTAACGCACCAGCCCGCTTCAGTTGTTGGGAAAGCGCGGGGTCAGGCAGTAGGGACAATCCAGCCACTCGGGTTGCAGCTCGGCCTGGCAAGTGGGGCAGCTTAGGGCGTGCCGGCGCTTGGCTTGGGCTTCTGACTCCAACCCCGCGTCGGTGAGGGTGACGCGCTCCACCTCTTCCAAGGTGGTATAGCCCTGGCGGACCAGATCCAAACTGTAAGCCAGCAGCGTGCGCATGCCCTCTTCGGCGGCCGCTTCCCGGAGGCGCTCGGCGGTAGCCCCCTCGGCAATCAGGGATTGGATCCGGCTGGAGTTAGGCATGACCTCGTAGACGCCCATGCGCCCTTTGTAACCGGCCCCCTTGCAATGCGAGCACAGGGTCCCCTGCCGCTTGGCCGTCTCGATGGCATCGGGCGGCAGGACGTTGGCGCGATAAAAGGTGACGTTGCTTTCTTCGTGGGCGCTGGAGAGGCCAAATCGGGCTAGCTCCTCAGCCGTTGGGATGTAGCACTGCGCGCATTGCGGACAAACCCGGCGCATCAGGTGTTGGGCCAGCACCCCCAGCAGCGAGCCCGAGATCATAAACGGCTCCACCCCCATCTCGTCCAGGCGCGCGATCGCGCCGGCTGCATCGTTGGTGTGGAGCGTGGTCAGCACCAAGTGGCCCGTCAGCGCCGCTTCGATGGCGGTTTTGGCTGTTTCACGATCATGAGTCTCGCCCACTAGCAGGACGTCGGGGTCTTGGCGCAGGAACGCCCGCAGCACCGAGGCAAAATCCATCCCTTTCTCGCGCAGCACCTGGACCTGGGTGATGCCGGGCAGCGAGTACTCGATGGGATCTTCCACCGTGCCGATGTTGACGCCCGGATCGTTGCGCTCGGCCAGCCCCGAATAGAGCGTGGTGGATTTGCCCGAGCCGGTGGGGCCCGTCACTAGAATGAGCCCGAACGGGCGCTTGACCATGCCCCGGACTTGCCCTAGCGTCCCCGGATCGGTAATGAGCTGATCCAAGCCCAGTTGCGTCGAGGAGTTGTCCAGAACCCGCAGGACGATTTTCTCGCCGTAGCGGCTGGGCAAGCTGCTGACGCGAAAGTCGATGTTGCAGCCGTTGAACTTGCGCCGGATTTTGCCATCTTGCGGCAAGCGCTTCTCGGCGATGTCGAGATCGGCCATGATCTTGAAGCGGGCCGCAATGGCGGGGGCGATGCGGATGGGCAGTGGCTCGAAGGCCTGATGCAGGACGCCATCCTTGCGAAAGCGAACGCGCAGGTACTCCTCTTGCGGCTCGAGGTGAATGTCGGAGGCCTCCTCTTTGAGCGCTTTGACCAGCATGCGGTTGACTAGGTTGATGATGGGGGCATCCTGCGCTTCGCCGATGGCCTCATCTAGGTTGAAATCTACCTGTTCGTCTGCATCTTCTAGCTCGTTGGCAATATTTTGCAGGTCCTGGGAGATATCGAAATTTTTCTGGGTATCCTGCTCCTGCTGGCGTTCCCGGCGCAGCGCCAGGTAGCGATCCAGCAGCTGCTGGTAGGCTTGGGCCGTAATGACACGGCGCTGCAAGCGCACGTTCTGGCCGCGCAGCCGGCGATTGAGCTCATCGCGCGCGCTCAGATCGTCCGGCTTTACCATGCCCACTACCAGCGTGGGGGGATCCCCGGATTGGAGTTGTAGGGGCAGCAGTCGGTATTGGCGGCACAGCTGGAGCGGAATGCCCAGCTCCAGCGCCTCTTCGATCGAGTGCGCGTTTGCGCCCGCTGCGTCGGGGTCGAGGGACTCGATGCCGTAGAGCACTTTGAGCTCGAACAGGCGGTAGGCCTGGTACTGCCGGACTAGCTCGGCAGGGGGCTCGCGCTCGGTCACCGAGGCCAGTGCCTGCATCAAGTCCGTATCGCGCTGCCGCGCGAGCGAGCGGGCCTGCTGCAGTTGCTCGCGCGTTGCGTAGCCGCCAGCCAGCACGTGCCGGCCGAACGGCGCAGGGTCGGGCGGCATTGGGGAAGCCCGCTTTTGGGTCGCAGAATCGGTCATGGGCAGCTGCTAGTTTCGGTCTGCCTGCAGCGGGCTAGCATGGAGTCAGCAAGTGCCGATTGGATCGAGCGCTTCACCATAGGACCGACCAGCTCTAGCCTATCGAAATGGGCAGCAATCGGCCCTGCATCCCCTGACGGGCAGAGCGCGTTCGCTGCCAGGCGGACCGGGCGAAGCCCCTGCCCCCTTGAGTGCTGCTTTGGGGACTGGCAGCCATCGCTTACGATCCATAAGGTTCTGATACCCCAACGAGCGCTATGACCAACGAGCAATCCCAACAGCCAGAGTCGCAATTTCAAGACGCCGAGCAGGAAAGCGCCGAGCCGCCACAAGCGGCAGCGAGCGAGGCGTCACAACAGCCGCCGGCGCAACCGTCAGAATCGGAGCAAGCGAGCGAACCGGGCGGCGAGTCCTCCCAAGATCCCGAGACCGCGATCGCCGAGCTGCGCCAGGAAATCGAGACGCTGCGGCAGCAGCTAGAGCAGAAAAACGAGCAGTACCAGCAACTCCAGAACCAGTCGGCCCGCGTGGCCGCCGACTTCGAAAACTTTCGCAAGCGCAGCGAGCGCGAAAAAGCGGAACTCGAGCAAAAAGTCAAGCAAGAAACGCTCGCCGAAATTTTGCCCATCGTCGATAACTTCGAGCGGGCGCGCACCCAAATTCAGCCCCAGACCGAGGGCGAGATGAGCGTGCACAAAAACTACCAGGGCCTGTACAAGCAGCTGGTCGACAGCCTCAAAAGCCTGGGCGTCTCGGCCATGCGACCGGAAGGCCAGCCCTTCGATCCCCAATATCACGAAGCGGTCCTGCGCGAGCCCAGCCAGGCGTACGAAGAAGGCCAAGTGATCGAGCAGCTCATCCGCGGCTACTGGCTCGGTGATCGCGTGCTGCGCCATGCCAGCGTCAAAGTTGCTGCCCCCTCAGAAACCGCCGAAGCCGGCGAGTCCGCTCAACCGGATGAGGCCGCCCAGCCAGGCGAAGCCACCGAGGGCGAATCGCAGCAGTCCGCTTCGGATGCAGCCTCCAACTCGGCCGAGTGCAGCGAGTAACGCTGGTTCCGGCCCCGTTGCTGCCAGGGGACGAGCGTGTTAGTAATGAGCACCGGACCCCCTTAAGGCAGAGCTGCCGCAGCAGCGCGCGGCTGGCGCTTCCCCCCTCCTCCATTGCAGCCCACCCGAGCGCAACCTCGCAACCACTCCTATGGCGGGCAACTACTACGAAATCCTGGGCGTCTCGCAGGATGCCAGCAAAGAAGACATCAAGCGGGCCTACCGGCGCTTGGCGCGCCAGTACCACCCGGATGTCAATAAAGAGGATGGCGCGGAGGAGCGCTTCAAAGAAATCAACCGCGCTTACGAAATCCTCTCCGATCCCGAGATGCGGGCCCGCTACGACCGCTTTGGCGAAGCCGGCATCTCGGCAGGCGCCGGTGGGGGCAGCGGTGCCGAGGACTTTGGCGATATGGGCGGCTTCGCCGATATCTTCGAGACCATCTTTGGCGGCATGGGCGGTATGGGGGGCGGCTCCGGCCGGCGCCGCTCGGGGCCCATGCGCGGCGACGACCTCCGCCTGGATCTCAAGCTCGAGTTCCGCGAAGCGGTCTTTGGCGGCGAGAAAGAAATCCGCATTCCCCACCTGGAAAACTGCGACACGTGCGAAGGCAGCGGTGCCAAGCCGGGCACGAGCGCCCAGACTTGCGCCACTTGCAGCGGAGCCGGCCAAATCCGGCGCACGACGCGCACGCCGTTTGGGAGCTTCGCGCAAGTGTCGGTGTGCCCGAGCTGCAACGGCGAAGGGCGCACTGTGGAGGAAAAATGCGAAGCCTGCGGTGGAGCCGGTCGCAAGCGAGAGCGCAAGCAGCTCAAAATTACCGTGCCGCCAGGGGTCGATAGCGGCACGCGCCTGCGCGTCTCGGGCGAGGGCGATGCCGGCTCGCGCGGCGGCCCACCAGGGGACCTCTACGTTTATCTGTTCGTGCAGGAGGATTCCGAGTTCTCGCGCGAGGGGATGAACGTCCGCTCCGAGATCGAGATCGACTACTTGCAAGCCATTTTGGGCTGCAAAGTCAGCGTCAAAACCATCGATGGCGAAGAAACCTTAACCGTGCCGGCCGGCACCCAGCCCGAGAGCGAGCTCAAACTCGAGAACTACGGCGTGCCCAAGCTGGGAAACCCGGTCAGCCGCGGCGACCAGCTCATTACCGTGCACGTTGGCATCCCCACCCGACTCAACTCGGAAGAGCGCGAATTGCTGGAGCAACTAGCCAAGGTCAAAGGCGAGAAGGTGGGTAAAGGCGGCCGCGAAGGGTTCCTGGGAGGCCTGTTTCGCGGATGAGCGATGCCGTCGCCGCCAGCGATGCGGTGCCCTTGCCCGACGCGCAGCTCGATCTGCGCGGGACGCCTTGCCCGCTCAACTTTGCCCGCACCAAGCTGTATCTGGAGCGCATGGCGGCCGGGTCGCTGCTAGAAGTGTGGCTCGATCCGGGCGAGCCCATCGAGCAGGTCCCCAACAGCTTGAAGGTGGAAGGCTACGAGCTGGTTGCCCTGGAGCAGCAGCAGGAGTTTTTCAAGCTGCAGGTCCGCTATCCGGCAACGGGCGATGGCCGCTAGCGATCGCTCGCCCAACGCAACGGTCGTGGCCCTGCAGGCCAATTTTTACCGCGTTCGTTTGGAGCGCCCGCAAGCCGGCGTGCCGCTCGGCGCGCGCCTGCTTTGCACCTGCCGGGGGCGCCTGCGCAAGATCGGGCAGTCAGTCGTGGTGGGCGATCGCGTGGCAGTCGCGGATCTGGATCCGCAGCAGCGGCGCGGCACCATTGCGGCCGTGGGCCCGCGCCAGACGCGACTGAGGCGCCCGCCGCTGGCCAATGCAGACCGCCTGCTGGCCGTCATGGCGCTGGCTGAGCCGCCGCCCGACCCGCTGCAGCTGAGCCGCTTTTTGGTCGCCGCCGAGGCCAGCGGCCTCACACCGTTGGTGGGCCTCAACAAAAGCGATCGCGTCTCGGCCGGCGAGCGGGAACGCTGGTGCCAGCGCCTGCGCGCCTGGGGCTACGATGCTGTCCCCATCAGCGCCACCGGGGGCTGGGGCCTGGATGCGCTCGAGCGGCGCCTGCGAGGCCATCTGACCGCGATGGCCGGTCCCTCCGGTGCGGGCAAATCCAGCACCATCGATGGGCTCATTCCGCACGCGCAGTTGCGCGTGGGCGCGATCTCGCGCAAAACGCGGCGGGGCCGCCAGACCACGCGCCATGTCGAGCTGTTTGAGCTTCCCCAGGGCGGGCTCCTGGCCGATACGCCCGGCTTCAAGCGCCCCCAGCTTGACTGCGAGCCGCAGGCACTGGCGCGGTACTTCCCCGAAGCGCGCGCGCGCCTGGCCGTTGGAGCGTGCCAGTTTGCCGATTGCCTGCACCAGGCCGAGCCCCAGTGCGCCGTGCGCGGTGACTGGGAGCGCTACCAGCACTACTTGCAGCTGCTGGAGGAAGCACGCGCGCGGGCGCAAGCGCGCCAGCAGCAGCGCGATCGCGAAGCCAGCACCAAGGTCAAAACCCGGCGGGAGGGGCGCCTGGAGCGCGAGCCCAAGCTCGATCCGCGCAAGTACCGCCGCCCCTCGCGGCGCCGGCAGAACCAGACGCTGCAGGGGCTGCTGGATGAGGCCGAGGCGGAATGACGCCTCGGATCACTGCGCTGGCGCGCTCAAATAGGCCAGGAACTGCTTGGGCACCACCTGCAACTCGCCCGAGAGGCAGTGATCGATGCTGACCCAGCGGGCCAGCTTTTGCCACTCGCCCTCGCTAAAGGCAATCTCGTCGCGCTCGTAGAACTCAGGATCGGCCAAGTTGCAGCGGTAGAGCTGGATGAGCTCGTGGCCGGGCTGGTTGTTAAACACGAAAATGCTCTCCAGGCAGCCCAGGTAGTGTCAGGTCAACCAGGCGCGCATCGAGCTCTTCTCGCAGCTCGCGCTGCAGGGCATCGGCGCTGGACTCGCCAAAGTTGATGCCGCCGCCCAGGGCGCGGTAGAACTCGGCTTGCTTGACCGGATCGTAGCCGCGCGAGAGCAAAACCCGATCCCCGTTGCGGATCAGGGCCAGCGCTAGCGTCCGGATTTGGCCGCTTTGATGCATGGGGAGAGCTTGGATGGCACTGTCAGTTACTGCTGCCTTCGATGGCGCTGGAGCGGCTGGCCTTATCGATGGGCCAGTCTTGGTTTTCGCCGCCGATCGCCAGCTGGGTGATTTTGATGTAGTCCTGGCTCAGCTGCCAGAGGGCGTTGATGAGCACATCGAGCGCCACCGGGTCGCTAGTGCCCAAATCGAACCAGCAGCGCGCCCAAACGCCGTTGTACTCAAAGTCGCCCATGTTGTGCATGGGCGCCATGAGTGCCCGACTGGCTGCCTCCGTGTCGTATTCCATGTAGCTGAGATCGACCCCGGTCTCGGTCACCTGGAAATTCTCGGCATTGAAGCCGCCCAGCTTGCCAATGTAGAACCACGAGTAGAACAGCTCCTCGACGTACTGCTTCTCCAGCTCCGAAGGGGCAGTCTCAAAGGCCAGCCAAATCCAGAGGTTGAACGGGTCGAACTCGCGGAACTGAACGTCCATGGCATCCGGGCGAACGCGCCCGGCCATTGTAGCGGCTGGTGCCGCCCGCAAGCGCTGCCCGCAGCGCCAGCCGCTAGGATGGAATGCAGTTTTTGGCCCCGCCCCCCATGCAGCTACAGCTCCAAACCTGGCAAGACGTCGAGACCTACCTGCAACGCTCCCAGGGCATCCTGGTCCCCATCGGCTCCACCGAGCAGCACGGGCCCACAGGGCCCATCGGTACGGACGCGCTGTGCGCCCAGGCCATTGCCGGTGGCGTGGGCGAGGCCACCCAGACCCTGGTGGGGCCGACCCTCCACATTGGCATGGCGCTGCACCACACCGCCTTTCCCGGCACGGTCAGCCTGCGGCCCACCACCCTAATTGGCGTGGTGCAGGATTATCTGGCCAGTTTGGCGTCAGCCGGGTTCCGGCGCTTTTTTTTCATCAACGGGCACGGCGGCAACATCGCCACCCTCAAAGCCGCCTTCGCCCAAAGTTACGAGCGCCTGGCCGAGATGGGCGTGCCGCACGCTGCCCAGGTGCGGGCGCAGCTGGGCAACTGGTTCCTCTGCCGCGGCGTGCGCGAGCTGGCCCAACAGTACTACGGCGATGCCGAAGGCTCGCACGCCACTGCCAGCGAGATCGCGCTCATGCAGTACCTCTACCCCGAAGCTGCCAAAGCCGCGCCCGCCATGGCCCAAGCGCCGGCCGGCCACCCCATCTACAGCGCTGCCGACTTCCGCCGCCACTACCCTGATGGCCGCATGGGCTCCAATCCCAGCCTGTCGCAGCCCGAGCACGGCGAGCGCTTTTACGCGACCGCAGTCGAGGAGCTCGCCCAGGACTATCGGGCTTTCGTGCAGGCCGAGTGAGGGGCGCTAGTCTTCGCCTTGCGGCTCGGTCGGCATGGCCGCAACCAGGGCATCGCGCACCCGCGCAACGGGCGCAACTTCGAGCCCCACTTCCGGAACCGTTTGCCCGCTGGGCACCAGGGCACGCTCAAAGCCCAGCTTGGCGGCTTCCTTGAGGCGCAGCTCGGTTTGGGTTACCGGGCGCACTTGCCCGCCCAAGCCCACCTCGCCAATGGCGATCACGCGCGGGTCAACGGCGCGATCGCGAAAGCTGGCCACCACGGCCAGGGCAATGCCCAGATCGGCGGCCGGTTCCACCACACCCAGGCCGCCGGCGGCCGCCACGTAGGCATCCAGCTTGGAGAGCGGAATGCCCACCCGCTTCTCTAGCACGGCCAGGATCTGTTGCAGGCGGTTGTAGTCGATGCCGGTCGCAGTGCGGCGTGGGGCCGCGTAGCTGGTTGGGCTGACCAGCGCTTGCAGCTCCACCAGCAGCGGTCGCGTTCCCTCGCAGGCCACTACGGTGGCCGTCCCCGGCACCTGCTGTTGGGCGTCGCCCAAAAACAGCGCCGAGGGGTTGGCCACCTCTTGCAGGCCCCGATCGCCCATATCGAAAATGCCCACTTCGTGGGTGGCGCCAAAGCGGTTTTTGACCGAGCGCAGCAGCCGGTGGGTGGCAAAGCGATCGCCTTCGAAGTACAGCACCGTGTCCACCAGGTGCTCCAGCACCCGCGGACCGGCCAGCGTCCCTTCCTTGGTGACGTGGCCCACGATGGCCAGGGTGATGCCGTCGCGCTTGGCCACCTGCATCAGCGCTGAGGTGCACTCGCGCACCTGGGCCACTGACCCCGGGGCCGAGCTCAGGGCGGCAAAGTAGAGCGTTTGAATGCTGTCGATGGCCGCCAAGCGCGGTTGCAGCGACTCGAGCTCCTGCAGGACTGCTTCCAGGTCGGTCTCGGCCAGGACGTAGAGCTCGCCATCGGCGCTGGCCTCGACCGCCGGATCGCTCTGCTCAGTTGGCGCAACCCCCAGGCCCAAACGGCGCGCGCGCAACTTGACCTGCTGGGCCGATTCTTCCGAGCAGACGTAGAGAGCCGGGCCATCGCGGGCAACGCGGGCGGCGACTTGCAGCAGCAAGGTAGATTTGCCAATGCCCGGATCGCCGCCAATCAGCACCAGCGAGCCCGGCACAATGCCGCTGCCCAACACCCGGTCCAGCTCGGCGTACCCGGAGGGCCAGCGCTCCTGGCGGTTGGGCTGAATTTGGGATACGAGCTGGGCCGAGCGCGGCCGGCCCGCCTGGGGGGTAGCGCGGCGCTGCCGCCCTACTTGCTGCCGGCTATCGGCGGGCGCTACAACCTCGGATTCGAGCGTCCCAAAGCTAGCGCAACTGGGACAGCGGCCGTACCACTGTAGGTGCTGCGCGCCGCAGGCCGTACAGTTGTAGACTGTTTTGGATTTGGGCATCCGGCAGGTTAGCTTGCTGGGCGTGAGTCACCGGTGGAGCCACCGGCAACCGGTACGATGCGATCGCAGCTCGGGCCGCTAGCGCAAAAGAGGCTATTGTAGTATCAGCTAGCTTTATTACCCAACAACCCGTAGCGTTGCAGCAAGAAGGAGCGTGGGGGAACTTGGAGAATCAAGAGCGCAAAGAGAAAGTCCTCGTTGTCGACGACGAAGCCAGCATCCGCCGGATTTTGGAAACCCGCCTCTCGATGATTGGCTACGAGGTGGTCACGGCAGCCGATGGCGAGGAAGCCCTACAGACCTTCGGCCAAGACGAGCCCGATCTGGTCGTGCTGGATGTCATGATGCCCAAGCTCGACGGCTACGGCGTCTGCCAGGAACTGCGCAAAGAATCCGAAATTCCCATCATCATGCTAACGGCGTTGGGCGATGTGGCTGATCGCATTACGGGCTTGGAGCTGGGGGCCGATGACTACGTGGTCAAGCCCTTCTCGCCCAAGGAACTGGAAGCGCGCATCCGCTCGGTGCTGCGGCGTGCCGACAAAGAGGCCACCCCCGGCATCCCCAGCTCGGGCATCATTCAAATCGGCTCGCTCAAAATCGACACCAACCGGCGCCAGGTCTATAAAGATGGCGAGCGCGTCCGGCTGACCGGGATGGAGTTTAGCTTGCTCGAGCTCATGGTCAGCCGCTCGGGGGAGGCGTTCTCCCGCTCCGAGATCCTGCAGGAGGTGTGGGGCTATACGCCCGAGCGCCACGTCGACACGCGCGTGGTGGACGTGCACATCTCGCGGCTGCGCGCCAAGCTGGAGGACGACCCCAGCAACCCCGAGCTCATCCTAACCGCGCGCGGCACCGGTTACATGTTCCGGCGCATTACCGACTCGGCCACCGAGGAGCAAAGCTGAGCGCGCATGGGCCGCCCCCGAGATCCCAATCGCGGGCTGCGGTGGCTGCCGCCGATCGCGGGCGGGCTGGGCGGAACGCTGCTCGCCGTCAACCGGCTGACGGCCACCTCGCTCAGTAGCGCCCAGGCGCGCTCGGATGTGGTGGGGGTATTGCTGAGCGCGCTGCTGGTGCTGGTGGGGCTGCTGTGGCAGCGCGTGCAACCCCGCCCGCCGGAGGCTGTCACCCTCACCGGCGAGGAGGGCTTTGAGCTGGCCCCGACCTTGCCCGAGCCGGTCCAAACCGAGCTGGCCTGGGCATCCCAGCTGCTGCTGACCAATACGGCCACGCGATCGCTGGTGGTCTATTACGGCGGCAACGTGCTGCTGCGCCGCGGCGTGTTGCCCCCCAAACGAACGGTGGAGCCCGGCCCCATCGTGCAGCGCGTTTTGAGCCGGCAGAAGCCGGTCTATTTGGTCAATCTCAAGGTCTATCCGGGGCGGGTGGAGTTCGACTACCTGCCGCCCAACGTGCAGGGCGCGATCTGCCAGCCCATTGGTGATCGTGGGGTGTTGATTTTGGGCGCCAACGCCCCGCGCAGCTATACGCGCCAGGATGAGACCTGGATTGCCGGCATTGCCGACAAACTAGCGGACACCCTCGAGCGCTACGCCGCTGATGGGGCGGCAGCCAGCATTTGAGCGGTGTGCTAGTCCAGCGTCCAGTTCTGGGCGCGCTCGCGGGCCTGGCACCAGCGCGCAAACGCCTGCCGGGCCGAGCTGCCCTCGCCGGGCTCAAAGGTGCGCGCGATCGCCCGCTGGCGGGCCAGCGCATCGTAGTCGTGCCAAAAGCCGCTGGCCAAACCAGCCGCAAACGCAGCCCCCTGGGCGGTGAGCTCCAGCACGGCGGGGCGCTCCACGGGTATGCCCAGCAAGTCAGCTTGGAACTGCATCAGCCAATCGTTTTGCGTCACGCCGCCGTCCGCGCGCAGCTGCGAGATGGGGGTAGCGCTATCGCGGTTCATGGCATCGATGCCCTCTTTGACCCGATAGGCGATCGCCTCCAAAACGGCGCGAACCAGGTGAGCCCGCTCGACGCCGCCCGTCAGGCCAATAAAGGCCCCGCGCGCGCGCATGTCCCAGTGCGGGGCGCCCAACCCGCTCAGGGCCGGGACGAAGTAAGCCCCCTGGGTATCGGGCACTTGCCGCGCCAGCTCCTCGGTCTCGGCGGCCGAGGCGATCAGCCCAAGCCCGTCCTGCAGCCACTGCAGGCAGGCCCCCGAGGTCAAGATCGAGCTCTCCAGCGCGTAGTGGGCGGCTTCCGCCCCCGCCTGGGTGGCATCAGTCCAGGCAACGGTCGATAGCAGCTGGTGCCGCGAGGGCACCGGGCGCGAGCCGGCGTAGGCAACCAGAAAACTCCCCGTGCCGTGGGTGCATTTGGCCTGCCCGGGCCGGTCGCAGCCGTGGGCGAATAGGGATGCTTGCTGGTCTCCTAAAACGGCCGTGATGGGGATCTCGGCACCGAACTGAGCCGGATCGGTGCGGCCGAAGTTGCCCAGGCTGGCCTGGATGGTGGGCAGGATGCGGCGCGGGATGCCGAACAGATCCAGCAGGGCATCATCCCAATCCCGCGCGCCCAGATCCATCAGCAGGGTGCGACTGGCATTGCTGGGGTCCGTGGCGTGGGTGCGCCCGCCCGTGAGCTTCCACAGCACCCAGGTATCGACCGTGCCGGCCAGCAGGCGATCGGCCCCAATATCGGGACGATGCTGCCCCACCCAAGCCAGCAGCCAGGCCAGCTTGCTAGCCGAGAAGTAGGCATCCAGCACCAGCCCAGTGCGCTCGCGCACGAGTTGGGCGTAGCCCTGCTGCGCCAGTTCGCGGCAGCGCTCGGCCGTGCGCCGGTCCTGCCAGACGATGGCCGGGTGCAGCGGCTCGCCGGTGATGCGGTCCCACAGCAGGCAGGTCTCGCGCTGCACCGTCAGCCCCAGGGTGGCGATGGCCGCCGGCGAGGCATCGAGCTGCTGCAGCAGCTGCTGGGTGAGGGCGCAGCTCGCCTGCCAAATCTCGTTGGGGTCATGTTCCATCCACCCGGGGTGTGGGTAGCTGGGGGTCAGCGCTCGGTAGGCTTGCCCGGCAATGGTGCCGTTGGCATCAAAGGCGATCGCGCGGTTGCCGGTGGTTCCCAGATCCAGCGCGAGGACGTATTGCGGTGCAGTCACGGCGGGCGAGCGGCCTCACAATGCGACGCATGCTGTTACGGTACCGCGACAGCCCGCCGCAAGCCTGCGCACCATGCCCGAAATTACCGGCCGAACCCAGCTGCTGGGCGTCATGGGCGACCCCGTCGAGCACTCGCTCTCGCCAGCCATGCACAACGCCGCGCTGGCCGAGCTGGGCCTCGATTGGGTTTACGTGCCGTTCCCAGTCCAAGCAGAGCGCCTGGAAGCCGCCCTTGCCGGCTTGGCCGCCATTGGGGTGGTGGGCTTTAATGTCACCCTGCCGCACAAGCAGCGCATCCTGCCGCAGCTGCAGGAGCTCTCCGACGCGGCGCGCCTGGTCGGGGCCGTCAACACGGTCTATCGCACTGAGGCCGGCTGGGGCGGCACCAACACCGACGTGGACGGTTTTGTGGCCCCCTTGTGGCGCCAGCGGCAAGATTGGTCGCAGGCCGCGCCGCTAATTTTGGGCAACGGCGGGGCAGCGCGCGCGGCAGTGGTGGGTTGCGCGCGCTTGGGCTGCCGCCGCATCCGCGTTGTCGGGCGCGATCGCGCCAAATTGGCGCAGTTCCAGCAAAGCTGGCAAGCGGCGCCGCTGGGGGCAACCCTCGAGACCCATCCCTGGGACGCGCTGCCGCAGCTCGTACCCCAGACCGGGCTGCTGGTCAACACAACCCCCATCGGCATGGCGCCCCATACCGATGGCGTGCCGCTCGAGCCCGCCACGCTCGCCCAGCTCCCGGCTGGGGCCATGGCCTACGACCTGATCTACACGCCGCGGCCGACGCGATTGCTAACCCTCGCCCAGCAACAGGGCGCGATCGCCCTCGACGGCGCGGAGATGCTGGTACAGCAGGGCGCCGCTGCCCTGAGCTACTGGCTGCAGCAACCCGTTCCCGATGGCACCATGCGCGAGGTTCTGTTGCAGCGCTTGGAGCGCTAGCGGCGCGCCCGAATCTGTTAGGGTTGCGCGCGAACTGCTATTGGACTGCTGGCCATGTTGCGAGCCACGATGGCGCTAGTCCTTGCCTGGGCATTGTGGGCGATTGCGCCCAGCGCTGTTGCCCTAACCCAAATTGAGCTCAGCGATCTGCGCTATGAGGCCTGCCCGCCCGAGCTGGCGCAGGGGGCGGTTACTAGCGGCGGCTACAGCCGGGAGGCCAACTGCTTCCTCGTCACCGGCACGGCCCGCAACGACACCGGGCAGCCAGTTTACGATGCCGACGTTTACGGCCGCATTTACGACGCCAATCGCAACCCGGTCATGCCCAACCGGACGCGGGTGGGAACGATCGAGCGAATCCCGCCCGGCACGAGCGAGTTCAGCATCCGCATCACCGTGCCGGCCGGGCAACCCACCCCGCTCCAGCTGGAACAGTTCAAAGCCTCTGGGTTCTCCGGCTCGGTCGAGTACCGCATCGACTAGAAGCCCGCATTTGGGGCGAGGCTCAAGCTGTTTGCAGGATGCTGGCGACGATCTGCAGCAGGATGATGCCCACAATGGGCGATAGGTCCAGCCCGCCCAGCGGCGGGATGAACGAGCGGAAAATGTTCAAGTACGGGTCGGTGACCGGGCTGAGGTAGGCCATGCCTTGCTGCGCCCAGCCGGCGGTCTGGAACCAGCTCAGCACGATGCGAACCAGGATCAGCAGCAGATAAATATTGAGGAAGTTCGCCAGGCTATCGGTTAGCAGGTTGCTTGCGCTCATGGGAAGTGCGGTTTCGCTATCGGGCAATGGGTGTAGGTTAGCAAGATTGGGTCGCCGGTGTAGGAGGCTGCCTCTGCCGATGGTTAGGCGTTAGCCCCATTGTTCTGGCCGCGATCGTCGGCGCGGTCAGTCCCATAAACCTCCAGCCGAACGGTCCCGCCAGCAGCCGCCGCCGCGGCGTGCAGCAAGGTCTCGATGGCTTGCACGTTGCGGCCGCCGCGTCCCAGGGCTCGCCCGCGATCGCTACCTTTGAGGGCCAAGCGGATCCAGGCTTGCTGGCCGCCTTTGGTCCGCTCGCAATCCAGCCGCAACGAATCGGGCGAATCCAGCAGCGGCTCCAGCAAAAACCGCAGCAACCCCGCATAGTCGGGCGCACCCGTGCCAGGCTGCGGCGCGTCGGCTCGAGCCTCAGGAGGCATGGAGCTGCTGATAGACCTGGGCCTTCTCTAGAATTTGCCGGACGGTTTGGGTGGGCTGGGCCCCGTTTTGGAGCCACTTGACAATCGCTGGCACGTTCAGCCGCGTTTCGTCGCTGCGCGGGTTGTAGTAGCCCAGCTCCTCCAGCGGACGCCCGTCGCGCGGGGCGCTGTGGTTGATGGCAATGATGCGGTAGCTGGCTTGGCGCTTTTTGCCAAAGCGCTTCAGTCGCAGTTTGACCATAGGGTCGATCTAGCTAGATAGCGCGAATGTGCCGTTCCAATTCTAAGCGATCGCCGCTGGCGGCGTTTACCACAGCTCGCCAAAGCCCTTTTTCTTTTTCTTCTTTTTCTTTTTGGGTTTGGCGCTAGGCTGCGGTGCTGCCCCTTGACCGCCGCCCAACAGGTTGCCCATATTGCCCATCCCGGGCAGGTTGGGCGCATTGCCCTGCCCCATTTGCTGCATCATCCCGCGCATTTTGGTGAAATCACCGATTAGCTTGCTGATGTCGGTTTCTTTCTGCCCCGAACCGTTGGCCACGCGGCGGCGGCGGCTGGGCGATTGCGCCAGCAGATCCGGATCCGAGCGCTCCTCGGGCGTCATGGAGTTAATGGCGGCTTCGGTGCGCTTGAGCTGTACCTTCCCCTTTTCCAGATCGTCGCCGCTGAGCTTGTTCATGCCCGGGATTAGCTTCATGATGCTGCCGAACGAGCCCATGTTTTTCAGCAGCCGCATTTGCTTGAGAAAGTCGTTGAAATCGAACCGGGCCTCGAGCATTTTGGCCTGCATCTGCTCGGCATCGGCCATGTCGATTTCTTCCTGGGCCCGCTCCACTAGCGAGACCACATCGCCCATGCCCAGGATGCGCGAGGCCATGCGGTCTGGGTGAAAGGGCTGCAAGGGCTCGACCTTCTCGCCGGTGCCGGCAAACTTGATCGGCTGCCCCGAAACGTGGCGCACCGACAGCGCCGCCCCGCCGCGGCTGTCGCCATCGAGCTTGGTCAGGATGTTGCCGGTGATGCCAACGTGCTCGTGAAACGTCCGGGCCAGATTGGCAGCTTCCTGGCCCGTCATGGCATCGACCACCAGCAGGACTTCGTGCGGCGAGACGGCCTCTTCAATGCGCGCCAGCTCGGCCATCATGTCGTCATCGATTTGCTGGCGCCCGGCCGTATCGATGATGGCGGTATCGATGCCCTGCTCGCGGGCCCGCTCGATCCCCTCGCGGGCGACCTCGACCGGATCGGCGTCCGTGCCCTTTTCAAAAACCGGAACCTCGGTCTGCTGCCCCAGCGTGACGAGCTGATCTACCGCAGCCGGCCGGTAGACGTCAGTTGCAATCATGAGGGCGCTGCGCTGCTCTTTGCGCAGGTGTAAGGCCAGCTTGGCCGAGGCCGTGGTCTTGCCGCTGCCTTGCAAGCCGGCCATCAGCACGATCATGGGCGAGGTCTCGGCCTGGGCCAGGGGGACGTGGGTCTCCCCCATAATGCGCGCCAGCTCGTCGTTGACGATTTTGATGAACTGTTGCTCGGGGCTAACGCCCGAAATTACCTCAGCGCCCTGCGCTTTCTGCTCGATGTCGCTGACGACCGCTTTGACTACCTCGTAGTTGACATCGGCTGCTAGCAGGGCGCGCCGCACCTCCCGCAGGGCATCCTGGATGTTGGAAGCAGAGATTTTGTCCTGGCCGCGAACTGTTTTCCAGGCTTGCTCCAACCGTTCGGAGAGGGCTTCAAACATAGAGCGGGCGCAGCTCCAGAACTACCGACAGGCTGTGTCTCAGTTCACGATAGCGCCTTGCCAGCTGCCCCCGCGATGGCAGCTAGCCCCCAACCGGCGATCGGCGGTTCGATTGCGGCCTTTGGGTGGCGCGCTTGCGCCAAATCGATCGTTTCGTGACAACAGATACAAAAAAATTTTGCTAATATAAGTAATACAAAGCCAGATAGGCTAGCTGGCGCAACGGTCGAATGATCGTCAAGGAGGTCGGTAACCATGGCTGCAGAACAGCAAGCACGCGCGCTCATGATGCGCCACCACCGCTGGATCAAAAACCGCCAGCAGGCCATGTTGGGACGGACGGCATCCGAAATTGGGATGGATGCAACCCGCTACTGGAACCACATCCAGGGCAAGCCCCATCCCACCTTCCGCAAGTCTTATGATCGCAGCGGCGCCGCCTCGAGCTAAGCAGCTCCCCTGTCGGTGTCGGCTAAAATCAATAGCGCTCCTGTCGCCGGGTATCCTTCAGCGAAGGATACCCGATTGTTTTGGGCGCCATGGCCGCAGCCCGCCAAGCCGCGCTTGCCGCGCTACGCCAGTTCTACCGGCAAGGGGCCTATGCCGACGTCGCCCTCGATCGCGCGCTGTCGCGGCAGGCCGAGCAGGACGGCCCCATGCCGCGCGCCGATAGTGGCTTTGCGGCCGAGCTGACCTACGGCACCATCCGCCGCAAGCGCACGCTCGATGCGCTCATCGATTGCCTGGGTCGCAAGCCAGCCCACCAGCAACCGCTGGCGCTGCGCATGGTCTTGCAGTTGGGGTTGTACCAGCTGCGCTACCTGCCCCACATCCCCGAGGCCGCTGCCGTCCATACCAGCGTCGAGCTGGCCAAGGCTAACCGCTTGCGCCGGCTGGCCTCGGTAGTCAACGGCATGCTGCGGCAGTACGCGCGCCAGGCTGCCAGCGGTACTGATCCGCTGCCGCTACCCAGCGACCCAACGCAGCGCTTGGGCATCGCTTACAGCTTGCCTGATTGGATCGTCGCCACCTGGCAGCAGCAGCTCGATGCAGCCGAAACCGAGCGCCTGTGTGCCTGGTGCAATCAGCCCCCGGTGGTTGACTTGCGGATCAACCCGCTGCAAACCAGCCGCGATCACGCGCTAGCTGCGGTTGCAGCCGGTTTGCCGGCTGGCAGCAATTGCGAGTACGTGAGTGCTCTCCCCCAGGCCCTGCGCTTGCAGGGTGGGGCCGGATCGCTGCAGGCCCTGCCCGGCTACCGCGAGGGCTGGTGGAGCGTCCAGGACAGCAGTGCCCAGTTGGTGGGTCACCTGCTGGCACCGCAACCGGGCGAGATGGTCGTTGATGCCTGCGCCGCCCCCGGCGGCAAAAGCACGCACATCGCCGAGCTCATGGGCGATTGCGGGACAGTCTGGGCCTGCGATCACGACCCCCGTCGGTTGCAGAAAGTGCGGCAGAACGCGCAGCGCCTGCGGCTGCAGGCGGTTCGCACGCAAGCAGGCGACGTGCGCGCGCTCTCGCAATTCCAAACCAGCGCCGATCGAGTGCTGCTCGATGCCCCCTGCTCGGGGCTAGGAACCCTCCACCGGCGCCCCGACCTACGCTGGCGGCAAACGCCAGCTCGGGCGGCCGAGCTAGCAGCGCTGCAGCGCGAGCTGCTCGCGCACGCGGCTGCCTGGGTCAAGCCCGGTGGCGTTTTGGTCTATGCTACCTGTACCCTTAACAGCAGCGAAAATGGGGAGGTCGTGCGCGCGTTTCTACAGGCCCATCCCGAGTGGCGGATCCAGCCGCCATCCGCGCACTCGCCGGCGGCCCCGTTTGCCGACCCCTGGGGGCCGATCGCCATTTGGCCCACGCGCCACCAGATGGACGGGTTTTTCATGGTCCGCTTGCAGCGCGCATCGCCGCCTAGCTAGGAGCAGCGCATGGCAAGACTGATTCTGCTCACGGGAGCCAGCCGGGGCCTGGGGCGGGCCATGGCCCAGGGCTTTGCCCAGGCCGGCCATACCGTGCTGGGCTGCGCGCGCGATCCCCAAGCTGTGGCGGCGCTCAACCGGCAGCTGGGGGAAGCGCACGATTTCGATGCGGTCGATGTGGCCGATGCTGCCCAGGTTGAGGCGTGGCGCGACCGGCTCCTGGCCGCCTACGGTTGCCCCGATTTGCTTGTCAACAATGCCGGGTTGGCTAACGATCTCAATCCACTGTGGGCCGTACCGCAGGCCGAGTTTGATCGCGTCATCGATGCCAATATCAAAGGCGTGGCGAACGTCATCCGGGCTTTTGTCCCCGCTGCGATCGCGCGCCAGCGCGGCATTATCGTCAACTTTAGCTCCGGCTGGGGGCGCTCCACCTCACCCCAGGTCGGCCCCTACTGCACGACCAAATGGGCCATCGAGGGCATGACGCGCTCGCTAGCGCAAGAATTGCCGGCCGGCATGGCGGCCATTCCGCTCAACCCCGGCATCATCCATACGGACATGCTGGAGACCTGCTTTGGCGAGCGCGCCGCGCAGTTCACGCCAATCGAGGATTGGGCGGCGCGCGCTGTCCCGTTTCTGCTAGGGCTTGACCCCAAGGACAACGGCAAGCCGTTGAGCGTGCCGGCTGGCTGAATGGCTCAGGCTGGATTTGAACCAGCGACACGAGGCTTATGAGTCCTCTGCTCTAACCCCTGAGCTACTGAGCCGCTCACACAGCGAGGTTAGCATACCCCGCCCTGCCGATTCCAGGCTCAAGGCGAGCCATTCCAATTGAAGTAGGCGCCGCGCACGCTCTCGGGCGCCCCGCTGCGCCAGGCCGCTCCGTCAACCGTTTGCCAGTCGCGGTTCGCCGGGATGCGCGCCGGGTTGGGGGCCCGGGCAAAACTGCCCCTAACCCCCTGGGTAGCCACCGGGATGACCTGGACTTGCCGGGGTTCTAGGGTGTCGCGATCGAGCAGAACGCGCCCGATAATGTTTTTGCGCTGGGCCGCCAGTGACGGGTGGAGAAAGTTGCCCAAACTCTCGAATAAAATGCCGCGCTCGCCCGAGCGGGACTCGATCGCGCGCACCTTGCGCCAAACGTGGGGACCGTGCCCAAAGACAATATCGCCGCCATAGCGGCGCAAAAAGGCCTCGCCTGTCTCCACCAGTTGCTGCTGCGTCGCGGCGTTCCAGCTGTGGATGGACAGGATGCGCAGGTCTGCATCTGCCGATTGCAGCGATTCCAACACCGTCGAGCGAGCGGCGGCGCAGGCTGCGTAGCGGCACTGGGGACCGCCCATGTAGAGGCCGGCAAACGCTACGCGCATCGAGCGATCGCCCACGGAGACACTCCGGACGCGAGCCGCTTTTTGCCGGCCCACGCCGTGCCACACCCAGTCGGCCGAGAGCGAGCGCTCCAACCGCACCATTTGGCGGGCCGACATCAGCGTCCCCCGAACGCCACCGGGCGCACTGGGGCAATCCTGGGTATGGTTGTTGGCCAGGCCGATGAGGTTGAAGCCGCGTTGGTGAGCAGCTTGGAGATTGGCCGGGTGGGAAACAAAGGCGTAGGAGCGGGGCCCCGGCGTGCCGCGAAAGCGATTGCAGCGCTCGCCCACCACGCTCTCCCAGTTCAGAAACGACAGATGGCCGCGATAGCTCCGCCCACTGGGATCGAGCGCATCCAGCCAGTGGCCGAAATCGGCCGGCCCGCCTTCTGGGAGGGTCTCGCCTGCGGGGAGCGTTCCCCCGAGCGAGCGCGGCTGCTTGTAAGTTAGGGCCATGCCCGAATCGCCCACGCCGCGCACGTCCACCAGTCCCCGCTCGCGGGCAGCTTGGGGATCCAGCGGCACCGGTTCTAGCGGCGAGGCGGCCTTGGCCGTCTTGGGGACCGCTCGCTCGGGGACGGCAGTCGTTTGAATGGGCGTTGCTTCGGGGGCACTGCCGGCCGCAGGCGGGGCTGTTGCAGCCGGCCGCCCAGAGACTGGGGCGGTTGTTAGATAGCCATGAGCCAATTTGAGCGTGCCGCCCGCCACGGCGAGCGCGGCTGCACTCAATCCAATGGCACCGACTTGCTGGCGTTTGCGCATGGCTAAACTCGTGAAGCTGGCAGGGCCGCTCGCTCAGCGGTTTGGGGAGCGGGAAGCGCTTCGAGTCTAGCAGCAAGCTAGTCCCGAGCGGGAGTGGCGGGACGCAGATCGAAGGGGCGAGCTCAGGCCAAGCGGCCCAACTGCCGTTGCGCTTCGAACAGGACAATGGCGACGCTCACCGAGAGGTTGAAGCTGCGCACCTGTGGCTGCTGGATGGGAATGTAGAGGGTGGTATCGCAGGCCGCCAGCACGGCATCGGGCAAGCCATCGGTTTCGCTGCCAAACAGCAGCCAGTCGTTGGGAGCAAACGCGTAGTGTGCGTAGTTTTGCGCGCCCCTAGAGGCCGATAGGCCAACGGCGCGCCCGCCTGCCTGCCGGCGGTGGGCCTGGAATTGGGCCCAATCGGGGTGGTAGTGCCAATCGACGTAGGGCCAGTAGTCCAAGCCAGCGCGCTTGAGATAGCGATCGCTAATCTCGAACCCGAGCTCGCCCACCAGGTGCAGCTCGGTGCGCGTGGCAGCACAGGTGCGCGCGACGCTGCCCGTGTTAGGCGGGATTTGCGGCTGAACCAGAACCACGTTGGGCATGGTGGTGGGGACTGCTTCCCCGCTAGGCTGCCAACAGCTGGCAGAGGCGCTCTTCCAGCTCGCGATCGCCGCGCTCGGTGCCTGCAATGGCAGCCTGCAGGATGGAGCGGATGGGGCGACCGCGTTCGTATTGCTGCAGCCACTGTTGCGCCGTATTGCCATCGCGCAACAGGGTCTGGATGGGTGAGAGAAAGCAGCTAAAGCCTTGCTGCTGCGCGATGGGCTGCACCTGCTGGTAGAGCTGCGCGATCCAGTCGCGAGCGCGAACGGGGCGGCCGTCCTGCCAGTGGCGCAGCTGGGCATCGAGGCTGCTGCGGGCGGCAGCCGTTTCGTTGGCATCGGTCAGATCCAGCAAGTCCTGGGCGCGCGTGCCTGCCGGTAGCGTACTGATCTCGAGCGGGTCCAAGCTGGGGTCGCGCAGCATCTGGGTCAGGCGGGCCTCCAGCAGCGCCGTTACCGCCAGCAGTATGACCGGATCGGCAATCAGATCGCAGATGCGCAGCTCCAGGCGGTTGAGGTTATAGGGCCGCCGGTCGCCGTTGGGTCGCACCGAGGCCCACAAGTGGCGCACGTTTTGGATCGTGCCGCTAGCGAGCTGCTCCTCCATCCAGCGAATGTGGTGCCAGTGGCTCTCAAACAGCGGCACCCGGGATGGGGTGCGCGGAAACATGCCCCAGCGCGTGGAGTGCTGGCCGCTCGCTTGCCCATCCAAAAAGGGCGAGGAGGCGCTCAAGGCCAAATAAAGCGGGGCCTCGACTTGAACCAACCGGCAGGCCTGCATGAGCGTTTCGGGATCGTCAAAGCCCACGTTGATATGCACGCTGGCGGTAACCACGCGCGTCCCGTAAGCGCGCTCGATAAAGTCGTGATAGGGATTGCCGGGATCGGTGCGGTAGAAGCGATCGCTACCACCCAATGCCAGGGCGCTGCCGGGCAGTAGCGTGTAGTCGCCCCACTGTTGCAGGTAGGAGCGCAGCTTCAGGCGCGGCCGCACTAGGGCGCAAAGCAAGCGGTCGTAGTCGTAGAGCGGGGCTGTAGTGTATTCAACGTTGCGGTTGTCCGGTTCGATAACAAACCCGTGCAGGTCGCGGACGATGCGATCGGCAAAGCCGACGACCTCGCCTTGGGGGGTGCCGGTGTAAATCTCGACCTCAAAGCCTTTCGGTAGCAGCACGGCACCTCCTCGGGCGGCAACGCTGAACCCGGAAGCTCTAGCCTAGCAAAGAGACTGACCCGCCAGAGGGGCGCAATGCGGGCTCTTGCGCTTTCTACAGGTGGTAGTAGCGAAACGCTTCGCTCGCGGCACGATGCAGCAGCGCGTGGCGCCGGGCCAGGCTGGCAAGGTCGTCGGCATAGCCGCCGCCAATGGCGCCCGCAACGGGATAGCCTGCCGCCAGGCACGCGCTCAGTACGTGCCAATCGCGCTGGTAGAGGCCAGCCTCCGAGAGGGCTAGCTTGCCCAAGCGATCATCAGCGTGCGGATCGACCCCCGCGTCGTAGAGCACCAGATCGGGGCGCACTTGGCTCAGCCAATCCGGGATGTAGCGTGCCAGGCATTGCAAGTAGCCGCGATCGTCTAGCCCTTGCGGCAGCGCGACGTCGCAGTCGCTGGCCTGCTTGCGGCTAGGAAAGTTGACCCCGCAGTGCATGGAGAAGGTGAACGTGTTGGGATCGCCGCGAAAAATGGCGGCCGTACCATCGCCTTGGTGCACGTCCAAATCCACGATCGCGATCCGGCGCGCCCATCCGCGTTGTTGCGCCACGCGCGCTGCGACGGCCAGATCGTTAAAAATGCAAAACCCCGAGCCGTAGTTGGGGTGGGCGTGGTGCGTCCCGCCCGCGGTATTGCAAGCCAAGCCGTAGCGCAGGGCCAGCCGAGCGGTGAGCACGCCACCGCCGATGGCAATTTGGGTCCGTTCGACCAGTGCCGGGCTCCAGGGCAGGCCGATCCGGCGCTGTGCCCGCTCCGAGAGCGTCCCGTTGCAGTAAGCCTCAACGTAGTCGCGATCGTGGGCTAGCTCCAGCCACGCTCGGGGCGGCTTTTGGGGCTGATGCACCCACTCGCGCCTCGCGATGCCCTGGGCCTGCAGCAGCGCGTAGAGCTGGCGGAACTTGGCCATGGGAAAGCGATGGCCCGCCGGCAGGGGGACGACGTAACTGGGATGGTAGACAATGGGCAGCGCCATGCCGGCCGCTAAGCCGCAATAGTCTCGCGCTGCAGGTAGGGCTGCAACGCAGCCGGTACCGTGACCGAGCCATCGGGCTGTTGGAAGTTCTCCAAAATGGCGGCCATGGTCCGCCCGATCGCCAGCCCCGAGCCATTGAGCGTGTGGGCGAACTGCGTGCCTTTTTGGCCGGGCACTTTGAACCGAATGCCGGCCCGGCGCGCTTGAAAGTCGCTAAAGTTAGAGCAGCTAGAAATTTCGCGGTAAGCCCGCGAGGAAGGCAGCCAGACCTCGAGGTCGTAGCACTTGGCAGCGCCAAAGCCCAAATCGCCCGTGCAAAGCTCCATGACGCGGTAGGGCAGCTCGAGCGCTTGCAGGATGGCTTCGGCATCGCGCACCAGCGACTCGTGCTCCTGCGGCGAGGTCTCGGGGTGGACGAGCTTGACCAACTCGACTTTATTGAACTGGTGCAGCCGGATCAGGCCGCGGGTGTCTTGGCCGTAGCTCCCCGCTTCGCGGCGGAAGCAGGGCGTATAAGCGCAGTGGTAGATGGGCAGCTGCGAGGCGTCTAGGACCTCCTCGCGGTACAGGTTGGTCACCGGCACTTCCGCCGTGGGGCTCAGCCACAGATCGTCGCGCTCGCAATTGAAGCTCTCCTCGCCAAATTTGGGAAGCTGGCCCGTTCCGGTCATGGTGTCGCGGTTGACCAGAACTGGGGGCATGACTTCCAAATAGCCCGCCGCAATTTGGCGGTCGAGCATGAAGGCGATCAGCGCGCGCTCCAGCGCTGCCCCGGTCCCTACCAAATTGACAAAGCGGCTCTGCGCCACCTTGACAGCGCGATCGGTTTGCAGGATGCCCAGCTGCTGGCCGATCGCCCAATGCGAGTGCAGATCGCTGCGCTGCGGGATGAGCTCGTCGCCCCAGCGCCGAATCTCGACGTTGTCTTCATCGCTTTGCCCTACAGGGGTGGACTCGCTGGGCAAATTGGGCATCCCGAGCAGCAGGTCGGTCTGCTGCTGCTTGAGCGCCCGCTCCTGGGGCTCCAGCTCGCTTAGTTGGCTTTTGAGCTGGTTGCCTTCTTGTTGCAGGGCTTCAATTTCGCCGCCATCGGCGCCGCTGCCTGCTTGCTTTTTGTGCCCGATGAGCTTGCCGATCTCGTTGCTGCGCGCCTGCAGCTGGCTTCGGGTTGCTTGGAGCTCGCGCAGCTGCTCGTCGAGCTTTAGGATGGGCTGGAGGTCCAGCTCGGGATCGCGCTGGTTGAGCCGCTGCTGGACGCGTTCGGGCTGCTCGCGGATTTGCTTGAGATCGAGCACAGATGCGCTTGGGGTGCCTGTCCGCCCTCGACTATACCGCCCGAGGGCGCGATCGCTTACTGCGTAATGCGATAGAGCAACCACAGCGAGGTTGCCAGGCCCGCTACGTGGGCCACCAGAATGTTGAGGCTCGACTGCACCACGACGATGTCGATGGCGCGGACGTACTGTGAGGCTTCTTTGACCGTTACGCCCGTCTGGGGAACATTGGTGGCCTTGGTCAGCAACACGCCTACAAACGTCTCGGTGGAGATGACGGTCAGGATGATGCCAACCAGGCTGACGAGCAACCCCAGACGGATGGTGCGTAGGGTGTTCGCCCGGCTGGGACGCTGCGCGGGCGGTTCAGTACGCAGGCGGCGGGCCAAGCGGCGACAGCGGAACGCCAGCAAAATGCTAATGCCGAGCGCCGCGAGGCCCAAAGTGGCAAACGCTAGAGCCGAATTCTCGACGCGGACGTATTCGGTTTCTTGGCGGGTAATCAAGCCAAACGTGCCGAACGCGAGCAGGCCTGCTGCGACTGCCCCTAGCACGAGTTGGACCCAAAAGCCCACGTTGCCCCACCAGCGCAAGCTTGACGACACGCGCCGGACGGCGGGCGGCAGATCAGCCTCAGTTGCGGATTGCTGGCTCATGCGCTGGCAAGCTCGAGCGCCTTGGCGGCGGCATGCTGCTCGCCGGTTAAACGTTTATCTATACTGCCCCATCCCCGGCGATTGCTGCAAACCCAACTTGAGCCTGGCTAGCATGGATTGCAGCAACGCTACCAACGCTGGCAGCGCCATCGAACAGTGGTAAACCCATCCGCCCTGGTTTTGCCGTCAACGCTACTGCTAACCCTGCTGATGGCAGTCGGGTTGATCTTTTTCATCCGCGCTGCCTCCAAAGATCGCACCCGCCAAGTGCAGCTGGTGGCGCCCGAGTCGGAAGCCGAGCTGCTGCCCAGGCTACAGGCCTACCTCGACCGCCGCGCTTACCGCATCGACAGCGTGGACGCCACGGGCAATGGGGCAACATTCTGGGGGTACGTCCGCCCGAGCTGGTTTCTGGCGGCGTTTCTAACCCTGCTGGCAGCCTGCGGTTGCCTCTGCCTGGCGCTGATTGGGACCTTACTCTGGCCCGAGCGCGGCGAGTGGTTTGCCGCTTCCCTCCTGCTCGCGCCAGCCGCGGGCGGCTACTACTGGCAAAAAGCCGGCCGCATCGAGCGCGTTTCGGTCCAGATTGAGCCGGCGCCCGAGGTCGGCAATGGCAGCCGCATCACCGTTACGGCGCACCGCGACGAGATCCGCCAGCTCCAGCAGCAGTTGGGGTGGGCGCGCGCGCCTGAGCCGCAGGCATGACCCAGTTGCAGCACTCGGGGCCTAGCTTTGGTGGCCCACTGAGGCTACATCGGCTTCGGCCCATTCCTCCTGCTCGCTATCGAACGGTTGCAAGCTAGGGAACAGAAAGTGGTTTTCTTCCACGTACTGCGCACCAAACAGCCCCTTCTCAGCCCAGAAGTAGCGATCGGTGGTGTGCTCGTTGCGCCGCACTAGCAACACGGCGGGGGGTGCGATGCCTTGCGCTGCCACATACTTGCGCGCTGCTGTGACGGGCTTATCGTCGCCGCTATCGAGGTCATATTGGGGAACAGCCTCTAAAATCTTGCGGCCTTCTTGGCGGCGATGGCTCTTGCGCTTGCGCTTTCTTGCCAAGGTGCGTACCTCCGATTCGAATCCTGCAACTGAACTGTAATAACGGCTACCAATCGCCGGCGGAATTTTATCGAGCGAGGGCAAGATGGGCAAACGTACTTAATAAACCGCAACGGCTGCTGCTTGCATGGGTCTCGCCAGCCAAGCTGCCCGCGCTCGGGGCTAAATTGAAAGTAAAGCCCTCGGCTCGTTCGCGTGGGGCGATCGCTACCTACTACCGTTTGTCGAATCTCATCTGGCCATGTCGGATCCCGCTCGCCCGGCTGTAGCGCCCAGCTCGGAATTTGTCAGCCTCTGCCAGTCGCAGCTGGGTTGGCTGCAGCAGGCGTTGGGCGCTACGCAAGGCGCCGTTTATTTAGCACAAGCGAGCGGCGAGACGCGCGAGCTGGTGCCGGTTGCCGTCCAGCACGCGCCCAGCAACACCCCCCATACCAACAGCGAGCAGCACTCGCCTACCACCGGCGCCGAGACAGAAGGCCCCAGCGAGCTGCCCTCCCATCCCGAACTGCCAGCCAGTGCCCGAGCGCTAGCGTTGCCGCAGCGCTCTAACGAAGGCCAGCTGATCGCCTGGCAGGATGAGTCGCTCTGGCAGGGCCAGCAGGTGGTGGTACCGCTAGTGCATCAAAACACCGCCATTGGCTTGTTGGTGGCGCAGCGCGGGGACCGCGAGTGGAACCAGCGCGAGTTCTTCCAGATCCAGCACTCGGCCCAAACGCTAGCGCTGGCCGGCGTTTTGGATTGGCGCCAACGGCGCTACCAGCAGCAGCTCAATCGGCAATGGCAGCGCCAGCAGCGCGATCGCGAGCGCTTGGACGAGCTACTGCACCAAATTCGCAATCCGGTCACGGCCCTGCGCACCTTTGGCAAGCTGCTAGCCCAACGCTTGCAGGGGGACGAGCGCAACCGCGGCATGGCTGACAGCGTCTTGCGCGAAGGCGAGCGCCTGCAATCGCTGCTGCAAGCCTTCGAGCGGCACGTCGATGCCATGGCTGAGTGCGAGACAGACTCGGTTGCGAGCGAGGCTGCGCCTGCCCTAGCGAGTCCTGCCGATGTGCCAAGTGCGAGTTCGCTGCTGCTGGAAGGCTCTACGCTCGAACCCCTCAGCGCTGTCGAGGTGCTGCAACCCCTGCTCGACTCAATAGCCCCCACGGCCCAGGAGAAGCACCTTACCCTCGAGACCGAGCTGCCCAAGGATCTGCCCCCCATTCGTGCCGATCGCGGCGCCCTGCGCGAGGCGATCGGCAACGTGCTCAACAATGCCGTTGCCTACACCCCCGCTGGCGGAACGGTGACGGTACGCGCCGCCCAGGCCCCGCAGCCAGGCTGGCAGGGGATAACCGTTCGCGATAGCGGGCCTGGGATTCCACCCGCCGAGCAGGCGCAGATTTTCGAGCGGCACTATCGCGGCACCCAGCACGCCAGCAGCACGCAAGGGAGCGGTCTGGGCCTACCCATTGCCCAGTCGCTGCTCGAGCGCATGGGCGGCACTATCGAGCTAACGAGCCCGCTCGATGAATCGGGCGGTACGGCATTCACCTTGTGGTTGCCCGAGGCCGAATAAGCCCCGATGCGCGGCAGCGCCACCGGATGGCGCACTACTCAAAATCGTTATGAGTATGGTATGCTCGCGGGTGGCTGCAACCCTCGACTGCGGGGGGATTGCGCGTTCGCCCACCTGTCGCATCCGTTGCTGCACTCGCCACCCCAAAGGAGGTTTCCAACCATGAACTATCCATCGGAATGCTTGCGCGTCGGGCAACAAGCACCGGACTTTAGCGCGACGGCCGTCGTCGACCAGGAATTCAAAACGATTAGCCTATCCGGCTATCGCGGCCAGTACGTCGTTCTGTTTTTCTACCCGCTCGACTTTACCTTCGTCTGCCCCACCGAGATCGCATCCTTTAGCGATCGCCACAACGAGTTCAAGGAACTGGGCGCCGAAGTGCTTGGCGTCTCGGTCGACAGCGAGTTCTCTCACCTAGCCTGGATTCAAACTGATCGCAAATCGGGCGGCATCGGCGATATCAACTACCCGCTCGTCTCCGATCTGAAAAAAGAGATTAGCACGGCCTACAACGTGCTCAAGCCCGATGAAGGCATTGCCCTACGGGGGCTGTTCATCATCGATCGGGACGGCATCATCCAGCACTCCACGGTCAACCACAAAGCCTTCGGCCGCAACGTTGACGAAGTGCTGCGCACGCTCAAGGCCATCCAGTACGTGGACAACCACCCGGACGAGGTTTGCCCCGAAGGCTGGCAGCCCGGCGAGAAAACCATGAACCCTGATCCCGAAAAATCCAAGGTCTATTTCTCCGCCGTTAACTAACGGTCCAGCCGCTCCGGGCAGTGCGGCTGCCCGGATGGCCTTGCTTGAGTCCCGCCAACCGGCGGGAGTCGCGTAGCTGGAGCGACGTTGAGCCTATCCTTGCCTGCCATGCTGACGTTGACCGAAGCGCGCAGCTTGTTCGACGCGCGCTTTCGCCGCAATTTTTGGCCCGCTCCGGCCAGGCCGCAATGGGCGCTGGGCCAGCTAACGCCGGATTTTGAGCTGCCCGATGCCACCTACGAGTGCCGGCGCCGGCTGGCCGACTACCGCGATCGCCAACCGGTCGTTCTGGCGTTCGCGCGCATTTTTACCGCCCGGACGTACTGTCCGCTCTGCTACCCTCACCTCATCGAGCTCAACCGGCACTACCCGCAGTTGCAGGCAGCTGGTGCCGAGCTGCTGCTGGTGGCCAGTACCAACGCGGAGCAGAGCCGCCAGGTCGTTCGCGATTTGGGGCTTGTCATGCCGCTGCTAAGCGATCCGCGCTGCACCAGCTTTCGCGCTTACGGCGTGGGGCAAGCGCTCGGGGCGCCCTTGCCGGCGCAATTTGTCCTCGATGCGCGCGGCCGGCTGCGCTACCGGCACTTGTTTTCGTTTCTATCCCCCAATGCGGGAGTGGAGCGACTGCGCCAGGCCCTAACGGACGGCGGCACTACAAGCTAGCTTGCTGCAGCTGGCTGCGCGGACTGTAGCTCCGCTGGGCCTGAAGCTTTTGGTAAAGCTCGCGCTCGGTGGCGCTGAGGCTCTTGGGCGCCACAATTTGGATGCGAGCGAACAGGTCGCCGCGCCGCCCTTGGGCATCGGTCCAGCCTTTGCCGCGCAACCGCAGCGACTGACCGGAGCGTACGCCAGCTGGGACTTTAACCGAGACTTGGCCGTCGGGGGTGGGCATGCTGACGGCGCTGCCAAGCGCCGCTTCATCCGGGGAAATGGGAACATCGCAGGTCAGATTGTCTCCCTCAAACCGAAAGACCGAGTGTGGCTGCAGCTCCACGTTCAAGTACAGATCGCCGCGCTGCTGGCTGAGCGGGTGGGCTTGCCCCTTGCCGGGCACGCGGATGCGGCTGCCTGGTTTGGCGCCGGGCGGGATCCGGACCGAGACTTCTTCATCTCCCACTTTGAGGCGCTTTTGGACGCCGCGGAAGGCCTCGGAGAAGGTCAGGCGGAGCGTGGCTTCGCGATCGGCAGGCGCGCTCGTAGTGCCGACGCCATCGCCAAAGCCCCCAAAACCGCCAAAATCGCTAAAGCCGCTCTGGCCGCGCGGCGAGCTGCGGTAGGTGTAGCTGCGACCTGTGCCGCCAAAGCGGCCGAGCAGCTCGTCGATGAATTCGTCAAAGCTGCCGTACTGGCTGAAATCAAAGCCTCCGACATCGACGCCGTAGCCCCCGCCAAAGGGCGAGCCGCCACCTTGTCCTTGGCCGGCTTGCGAGGCTCGCTTCCAGTACTGGCCGAAGCGATCGTACTGCTTGCGCTTCTGCGGGTTGGATAGGACTTCGTAGGCTTCGTTGATTTCTTTAAAGCGCGTTTCGGCGTCCTTGTCGCCCGGGTTCATATCCGGGTGGTACTTGCGAGCCAAGCGGCGAAACGCTTTTTTGATTTCGTCTTCGCTGGCGTTGCGATCGACGCCCAGCAGGGCGTAATAGTCCTTGAAATCAGTCGCGGCCATCGCTGCCCACCTCCTTGTCCGCTCTCGGCAGCCGCAGCTTGACCGGGGCTCGCACCCCGAAACTAGCAAGGCACGCAGGCGCACCGAGTTCGGGTTTCTCGCACGGGCCGACGGGAATTCCCGTACCCGCGGATGGCTCGCTCGGATCGCTAGCGTTTAGATGACGGTCCCGCTGGGAATGAGTGCGTTTTTGAGCACCACGACGATGCCATTGCGGATGTAGAATCCTTCGCTCTCGCGGTTGGCTTCCTCGACTCGGTCTTTGTTGACGATTTGCACGCTATCGCCAATGCGCGCGTTTTTGTCGATAATGGCACCGTGGATGAGCGTGTCTTTGCCGATGCCAAGCGGGATCTTGCCCCGATCGAGCTGTTGTTGGCGATCGCTGTGGGATTCGTAATAGTCGGCACCCATCAGCAAACTGTTATCGATGACGCTGTTGGCCTCGATGCGCGAGCAGATGCCCAGCACCGAATGGCGGATTTGGCACGCTTTGAGAATGCAACCTTCCCCCACAATGGACTCGGTAATTTCGCAGTTCCACATTTTGCTGGGCGGTAGGTAGCGAGCGCGCGTGTAGATGGGCGCGTCCTTGTCGTAGAAACTGAACGCGGGTTGCGGTTGCTGGGTCAGGGCTAAGTTAGCGTTGTAGAAGGCCTCGATCGTGCCGATGTCTTCCCAGTAACCATTGAACAGGTAGGCTTGAACGCGATAATCTTGCGCAGCGGCAGGAATCACTTCCTTGCCAAAGTCAGTTTGCTCGGGGAACTGCTGCAATAACGCCTCGAGGACCGATCTGTTAAAGACATAGATCCCCATCGAGGCGATATAGGGCTGGCGCTGGGCTTGGTTGGGGGGCAGGCCCAGCGTCGTGGTATCGACCTGCATCCGCTCGAGTTCCTCGCCTTGGGGTTTCTCACTGAACGCCACAATGCGCCCGGTACTGTCAATTTGCATCAAGCCAAAACTTGAGGCTTGCTGAGCCTCAACGGGGATGACCGAGAGCGTAATGTCGGCACCACTATCGCGGTGGTGCTGCAAGAACTGACTGTAGTCCATGCGGTAGAGATGGTCGCCTGAGAGGATCAGGTACTCATCCACATCCCACTCCTGCAGCAGCCAGAGGTACTTGCGGACCGCATCGGCCGTGCCCTGAAACCAGCTGGGGTTTTCGGGGGTTTGCTGCGCGGCAAGGACCTCGACAAAGCCCTCCGAGAACCCCGAGAACCGATACGTTCGGGTGATGTGGCGATTGAGCGAGGCCGAGTTGAACTGCGTCAGGACATAGATTTTGCCAATGTCGGAGTTCAGGCAATTGCTGACCGGAATGTCAATCAGGCGATACTTGCCCGCAAGCGGGACGGCTGGCTTGGCCCGCAGCTTGGTCAGCGGATAGAGGCGCGTTCCGGCACCGCCACCCAAAATGATGGCTAACACGCGTTTCACGGCAGGAACCTCTCGCGTACCTGTCGCCTCAAGTGTATCCCGCCAGGCGACCCGGTCGCTTGCCGCCCCTGGGTTGCAGCTGGCGCGATCGGCAGCTTGGAGTGGACGCGACTGGACTCGAACCAGTGACCTCTACGATGTCAACGTAGCGCTCTAACCAACTGAGCTACGCGTCCATGCTAGCGGTACGCTAACACAAGCGCCGAGCGCACTCCAACCGGCTTTGCAGCGGGGCAGGCATGGGGTTTGGGCGGCTGGAATCTGCTATGATAGCTGCGTCAGTCGCGCGGCCCGGTTGCCTTTGACTCGATCCACGGTTACGACCAGCATCCAAGACATTGATAGCGAGACGCTAACCCAAGAGCTGGCCGCCATCCAGCAGACGGGGTCCAAGCGAATCGCGCTTTTGGGCTCGCGCCACGTTCCCATTACCCACCAACAGCTCATCGAAATGATGAGCTATGCCTTGGTGCTAGGGCAAAACCGCCTCATTACCTCCGGCGCCACGGGCACCAATGCAGCCGCCATTGACGGCGCCATGCGCGCCGACCCCAACCTACTGACGGTCATCCTGCCGCAAAGCCTGGAGCGGCAACCGGAAGAGTCCAAAGCGCAGCTCCAAAAAGTCATCCACCTAGTCGAGAACCCAGAGCAGGACCGCCTGTCGCTAAGCGAAGCGAGCGCCCTCTGCAACAGCGAAATTATCTCGCGCTGTCAGCAGCTGATCTGCTTTGCGTTTCACGACAGCCACACCTTGCTCAAGACCTGCCAGGAAGCTGAGGAGAGGCGCAAGCTGGTCACCCTGTTTTATTTCGATTGAGCTGGCTTGCCAACGCTCGCCTGGGGCAGCAGGGATTGCGACGTTCGCTCGCGATCGCGCTGCCGGCTGCGCTGATTGGCGCCACCGCCTGGCAGGGTTGGCAGCGCGCCATGGCCCCAGCAGCCGCGCCTGAAGCGGCTCAGCCCTTGCGCGTCCACATTGCCGCAGGGACGCCGGCGCAACGCATCGGTCGCAAGCTCGAGGCCCTGGGCGTCATCCGCTCGCAGTGGGGATGGCGCGCGTGGCTGCTGTGGCAGCAGCTCACGCCCGGATCCGCTAGCTTGCAAGCTGGTACCTATCGGCTCTCGCCCGCTCAGCCGCTGCCCGCCGTTGCCGAGCGCATCCAAAGCGGGGACGTGCTGACAGTATCGATCGCCATCCCGCCGGGGGAATCCATCCGGCAAATGGCCGCTCGGTTGGAGGCCCAAGGCCATTTCTCGGCTCAGGCATTTCGGCAGGCTGCCCGCCAGGTGCCGTCCGAGCGCTATCCGTGGTTGCCGCCGGATTTGCCCCACCTGGAGGGGTTTTTGTTCCCCCAAACCTACCGCTTCCGCCTCGATGAGCTCACGCCGCAGCGGCTCGTGCGGGCCATGCTGGAGCGCTTTGAGCAAGAGGCCCTGCCGCTCTACCGGCAGCAGCGCGATCGCCACGGCCTCAGCCTGCGCGAATGGGTAACGCTGGCTAGCATCGTCGAGCGGGAAGCAGCGGTCGCGCGCGAGCGTCCCCGCATTGCCGGGGTTTTTCTCAATCGCTTGCGCCAGGGCATGCCGCTCCAGGCCGATCCCACCATCGAGTACGCGCTCGGGACGCGCCAAACGCCTGACAATCCCCTCACCGAGCGCCAAATCAGCACGCGATCGCCCTACAACACCTACCGCCAAACGGGGCTTCCCCCTACCCCCATTGCCAGTCCCGGCCTCGGAAGCCTCAAGGCGGTGCTGGCACCAGCCCAAACTGAGGACCTGTACTTTGTCGCCCGCTACGATGGGACCCACATCTTTAGCGAAACCCTGGCGGCGCATCGCGCTGCCAAACGTCGCGTTCGCCGCCGCCAAGATGCCCCCTAGCCGGCCCGGCGGCAAAACCGCGTCCACCCACTTGCCTGCAACCCACCATCGTGAACTGGACGGCCCTGCTACAGCCCGATGCAGTCCTTGACGGATCGGTCACCAGCTTGACCCCTGCGTTCCTGCAGCAGCACCGCTTGCAGGGCTTGATCTTGGATGTCGATCGCACCCTAGTGCCGCTCAACAGCCGCCGGGCCTCCGAGGAGCTCCAGCAATGGGTGGCCCAAGTGCGGCCCAACGTCCAGCTGTGGCTGGTGAGCAACAACCTGGGCGAAGCGCGCATTCGCAGCATTGCCAGCTCGCTGGAGCTGCCCTACCTGTCAGGGGCGGCCAAACCGTCGCGGCGCAAGCTGCGGCAGGCACTTGCGGGGATGGCCCTGCCGGCCGAGCGCGCGGCCATGGTCGGCGATCGCCTGTTTACGGACGTGCTGGCCGGCAACCGCTTGGGCCTGTTCACAATTTTGGTCGAGCCCGTGCGCGATCCGCACGCCGGCGACGCCCATCCCGTCCGGGACGCTGAAGTGTGGCTCTCGCAGCGTTTGGGCGTCTCGCTCGCCAGGGCCCGGTTGGAGTAACGCCGCCGCTGCGGCAGCGCCATGGCAGCAACAGTGGTTGTCAAAATTGGGACTTCCAGTGTGACACAAGCGGCCGGCGGCCAGCTCGCGCTCGCCACGCTTGCGGCGCTGGCCGAGCAGCTCACGCAGCTGCGGGCGAGCGGCTACCAGCCCATCCTGGTGTCCTCGGGGGCAGTGGGGATAGGCTGCGCCCGCTTGGGGATGGCCGAGCGGCCCCAGCGCATGCCGCTGCGGCAGGCAGTGGCCGCCGTGGGGCAGGGCCGCCTGATGCGCGTCTACGACGACTTTTTTACCAACCTGCAGCAGCCCATCGCCCAAGTCCTGCTGGCGCGCGGCGATCTGATCCGGCGCAACAGCTACCTCAACACCGACAACACTCTGCGAGAGCTGCTCGAGCTCGGCGTCATTCCCATCGTCAACGAAAACGACACCACGGCGGTAGAAGAGCTTAAATTCGGCGACAACGACACCCTCTCGGCCCTAGTAGCCAGCCTGGTGGAGGCCAAGTGGCTGCTGCTGCTTACCGATGTTGATGGCCTCTACTCGGCCGATCCGCGCCAGCACCCCGACGCGCAACCGCTGGCCCAGGTCGATCCCAAGCAGCTGGCTGCCCTGCAAGTTGAGGCCGGATCGGCCGGCTCGGTTTGGGGGACCGGGGGCATGGCAACCAAGCTCGCTGCCGCTCGCATTGCCACTGATGCCGGGGTTCGCACGGTCATTACCAACGGCCGCTCCCCCCAAAAACTCGCGCGCATCCTGGCCGGGGAGGCGATCGGCACGCAGTTTGAGCCCCTGCCGCGCACCGAGGCGCGCAAGCGCTGGATCGCCCATGGCCCCATTCCCCAGGGCACGCTGCATCTGGATTGCGGGGCTGTCACGGCCATTTGCGAGCGGGGCAAATCGCTGCTAGCAGCGGGAATCGCGGCCGTTGAAGGCGAGTTCGACGCTTCGGCGGTCGTACGCGCCTGCGACCCGCAAGGCAACGACATTGCGCGCGGCATTGCCAACTACAGCAGCCGCGAAATCTGCCAGATTGCCGGCCAGCGCTCGGCCGACATCCCGGCCATTTTGGGCTACACCCGCGCCGAGACGGTCATCCACCGGGACAATTTAGTGGTCACCGCCGCCGAGATGACCTGAGCGGGCGCTAGCGGGCCATGTTGCGAAACTGGGCCAGCTCGGGGTTGAACAGCAACTTGACGGTCCCCGTCGGACCGTTGCGGTGTTTGGTGACGATGGCTTCGGCGGTGTCGCGATCGGGAGAGTCGGGGTTGTAGTACTCGTCCCGATACAGCATTAGGACCACATCCGCATCCTGCTCGATGCTGCCCGACTCGCGCAGGTCCGATAGCATGGGGCGCTTGTTGGTGCGCTGCTCCACGCCCCGACTGAGCTGGGACAGGGCAATGACGGGCACGTTGAGCTCGCGCGCCAGGGTTTTGAGGCTGCGGGTGATGCGCGAGAGTTCCTGCACGCGGTTGTCGCTGCCCTGTCCCTCCATCAGCTGCAGGTAATCGAGCAGGACCAGGCCCAAATCGCCGCGCTCGGCCTGCAGGCGGCGGGCCTGCGATCGCATCTGGGTGACCGTCATGTTGGCGGTGTCCTCGATGTAGATCGGCAGCTCCGAGAGGTAGCCGATGGCCCGGACGATGGGCTCCGTATCGGTTTGCGCCAGGCGGCCCGAGCGCAAGCGGCTGCTATCGATCTCGGCTTCGCCGGCCAGCAGGCGCTGCGAGAGCTGCTCCTTCGACATCTCCAGGCTGAAGATCGCCACCGGCAGCTGCCGGTCGCTGGCGATGTTGCGCGCGATGTTGAGCCCAAAGGCCGTTTTGCCCATGGAGGGGCGACCGGCGCAGACGATCAAATCGGAGCGCTGCAGGCCGCTGGTCATGGCGTCCAAATCGTAAAAGCCGCAGTCGATCCCCGGCAGCTTGTTGGCGACCTGGCGGTTTTCGATGTTCTCGAAGGTTTGCGCCAGCGGCTCGGCGATGGGGACCAACCCCTGCTGGGACCGCGCTTGGGTCAGGGCAAACAGCTTTTGCTCGGCGCGATCGAGCACCGATTCCAGCGCTTGCGCCGTGTCGTAGCCCAGGGCGGCAATTTCGTTGCCGGCGCTAATGAGCCGCCGGCGCAGGTACTTGTCCTGGACCAGCGCCCCGTAGCCGTCAATGTTGACCGCCGAGACGGTGCGATCGACCAGTTGCGCTAGCTTGGCCGATCCGCCCGCTTGCTCCAGCTCGCCGCGATCCTGCAGCCAATTGGTAACCGAGATCAGGTCGGTGGGCTGGTTTTGCTGGTAGAGGCGTAGCGCTGCCCGATAGATTTGCTGGTGCGCCTGCAGGTAAAACGCCTCCGGGGCCAGAATTTCGGCCACGCGCCCCATGCCCTGCGGATCGAGCAGGATGCCGCCCAGGATGGACTCCTCCGCCTCGACGTTCTGGGGCGGCAGGGTATCGCCGGGCGGTTGAACGTGGGTGGCGTTCGCCATTGCTGCGCGCGGGTGGGGGCGCTTAACTGGGAACGACTTGAATCTGCACCTGCGCGGTCACCTCGGGGTGCAGCTTGACCTCGGCCTGATAGAATCCCGTCTGGTTGATGTCCTCGGGCAGGCTAATGCCGCGCCGGTCGATGGTATGGCCGGTGGTTTCGCTAATAGTATCGGCCACTTCCTGCGCCGTGACCGTGCCGAAAATGGCCTTGCCCTCGCCCACTTGCTTTTGAATGGGAAAGCGGCCCACCGTCTCGAGCGCCGTCTTGGCGGCCTCAGCTTCGCGCTTGGCCTCGAGCTGGCGCTGCCGCTCCTTGGCCTGGCGGTGCTCGCGCTGCTTGAGAGCGCTGTCGGTGGCGATGCTGGCTAGGCCCTGCGGGACCAGGTAGTTGCGCGCGTAGCCGGGCGTCACATCCACCAGATCGTCGGTTCGGCCGAGTTTGCGAACGTCCTGGTGCAGGACGACTTGCAAGCGCTTTGCCATGAGCTCTTCTCCGCATCGTGCTGCCCGCTTAGCGATCGCGGGTAAGCTATCTAGTTTAGAGGGCAAAGCGCCATTGCCGCAACCCAGCGGGGCCTCAAAAGCGGTCCTTTATCCGCCGGATTTGTGCGAAGGTTGCTACCGCATCCGCGCTGCCTGCCGCCGATTGCAAGGCAGGCGCATCCCAGCGCAGGAAGGGATTGGTGCGCTTTTCCACCGCGAGCTGCGACGGCACGGTGGCGCTATCCTGCTGGCGCTGCGCTTGCACCTCGCGCAAGCGCGCCTGCAGCTCGGGATTGTCGCCATCGACGGTGAGGGCGAACTGGAGGTTTTTGAGGGTGTATTCGTGCCCGCACCAGACGCGGGTGCAATCGGGGAACGCGCGCAGCTTGGCCAGCGAATCCACCATCTGCTCGGCGTTGCCCTCAAACAGGCGGCCGCAGCCGCCGGCAAACAGCGTATCGCCGCAGAACAGCTCGCCCGTTCCGCCCTCAGTCTCGGGCGGAAAGTAGTAGGCAATTTGGGCTCGCGTATGGCCGGGGGTAAAGACGATCTCGGCTTGGTGATCGCCCAAGGCGACCCGGTCGCCTTGTTCCAAAAAGCCATCCTGCTGCGGGATTCGGCCGCGATCGCCAGCACCGCCATAAACCCGAGCCTGGGGATGGCGCCGCTTGAGGGCCTCGTTGCCACCCACGTGGTCGAAGTGGTGGTGGGTGTTGAAAATGGCAACGAGCTCGGCCCCCAGCTGCGCCAGCAGCCGCTCGATGGGCTCAGATTCAGCCGGATCGACGGCGGCCGCTTCCTGGCGCTGCGGATCGTGCAGCAGGTACATGTAGTTGTCCGCTAGGGCAGGCACCCGATGGATGTCCATAGCCATGTTTCCCCAGGCGATTGGCGCTCGCGCACTCGCCTCCACCCTACCGCTGGCGCGGGAAGGTGACGAGGCCGCCGTTAGGATTGGGGCTGGCGCCCGTTTGTGGAGCTCCCGTGAGCGCATTCGCCCGCGAACGCCTGCTGTTTCAACCGGCCTCGCCGGACGTCCACGCCGTTCCCACCATCCTGGCCTATCCCAATACCTACAGCGTGGGCATCACCAGCCTGGGCTATCAGCTGGTGTGGGCCCATTTGGCAACGCGCACCGACGTCCGCGTCAGCCGCTCGTTTGGCGACGCCAGCGAGTCCCTGCCGCGCGAACCGGAGCTGGTGGGCTTTTCGGTGTCTTGGGAGCTGGACTACGGCAACATCCTGGATCGCCTCGAGGCACTGGAGCTGCCCGTGCGCACCGCCGATCGCGGTGATCGCCACCCGCTGGTCTTTGGCGGCGGCCCCGTGCTAAGCGCCAACCCCGAGCCCTTTGCTGATTTCTTTGACGCCATCTTGCTAGGGGACGGCGAGAATCTGCTCGACGGGCTGCTAGACGCTTACCAGGAAGTCCGCAACGCCGAGCGCGAGACGCAGCTGCACCGCCTGGCGCAGGTGCCGGGAATCTACGTCCCTAGCCGCTACGCGGTCACCTACCAAGCCCCAGACGAGCCCATCCAAGCCATCGAGCCCACTCACCCCGAGGTTCCGGCGCAGGTGCACAAGCAGACCTTTCGCGGCAACGGCCTGTCGCACTCGATGGTGGTGACCCCCGAGGCCGCTTGGGCGAGCATCTACATGGTGGAGGTGGTGCGCAGCTGCCCCGAGATGTGCCGCTTCTGCCTGGCCAGCTACTTGACGCTGCCCTTTCGCGCGGCCTCTGTGGAGCAATCCCTCATCCCCGCCATCGACCGGGGGTTGCAAGCCACCCAACGCATTGGCTTGCTAGGGGCCTCGGTGACCCAGCACCCAGAGTTTGAGGCCCTGCTCGATCGCTTGGCGCAACCGCAGTACGACGGCGTGCGGCTCAGCGTGGCCTCGGTGCGCGCCAATACGGTGACCGAGAAGCTGGCGCGTACCCTGGCCCGGCGCGAGACCCGCTCGGTCACCATCGCCGTCGAGAGCGGCTCGCCGCGGGTGCGCCAAATCGTCAACAAAAAGCTGGAGCAGGCCCAGATCGAGCGGGCTGCCATCAACGCTCGCGCCGGCGGCCTCAAGGGGCTCAAGCTTTACGGCATGGTGGGCGTGCCCGGCGAGGAACCGGCCGATTTGGACGACACAGTGGCCATGATGGCCTCGCTCAAGCAGGCAGCGCCGGGGTTGCGCCTGACCCTGGGCTGCAGCACCTTCGTGCCCAAAGCCCACACGCCCTTGCAGTGGTGCGGCCTGGATCCGGCCGGGAAAAAGCGGCAGCAGTACTTGCAGAAGCAGCTGCGCTCGCGCGGCATCGAGTTTCGGCCCGAGAGCTACAACTGGTCGGTGGTGCAGGCGCTGCTCTCGCGCGGCGATCGGCGGCTGTCGCAGTTGCTGGAGCTCGCGCGCGAGTACGGCGAGTCAGTGGGCAGCTACAAGCGGGCTTTCAAGGCCCTGCGCGGCCACATCCCGCCGCTAGAATTCTACGTTCACCAGCACTGGCCCCGCGATCGCGTCTTGCCCTGGCAGCACCTGCAAGGGCCGCTGCCGCCCCAAACGCTGCACCAGCATTACGAGGCTGCTGCCCGGCACTTCGATCGCACCCCGCAACCCACGGCTTAGATGCAGCTCCCAGCCGAGTTCCGCTGCGCTTTCTGCGGCGAGCGCAACCCCATTACCGTGGCGCTCGATGGCGGGTTGCAGCAGTCACCCATCGAGGACTGCCAGGTCTGCTGCAACCCCAACCTGCTGTTCATCCGCATCGACGAGGCCACCCTAGCCGTCGAAGTTGATGCGGACTGCAGCTCCTAGCAGCGCCTACTGCTGCGCGATGGGTGCCGGCGAAGGCAGCCGGTAGCGATCGCAGGCAGCTCGCTGCTCGGGGGTCATGTTGGCGCGGCGCTCCGGCTCGCTGGCCTCGGCCATCTCGATTTGCGCTGATAGCGGCGTGCTGCGGTGGAAGATCAGCGCCCGCAGGCAGCTCAAAACGCAATCCCGGATGGGGTAACCCTTGCGCTCGCCAGCCGTCACGTTGAGCGCGATCGACTCCAGCGACTGCACGTCGTAATCGAGCGGGGAGGCCTCCGTTACGCGCAAGTACTCGGCGTAAGCTGCCTGAATCTCGCTATCAGCGAGGATTTCCTTAACATCCATACCGTTACCTCGATAGAAGTTAAAACAAAAATTAACAAAATGCAATGCCGAGTGACTACTGCCCGCCGCTGGCGTCTCCCCTCGGGCTACCGCTGCCAGCGCCGGGCTTGCTAGCATGCTGGCCAGAGTGAATTGGATCGCGGACGCGCAGCGCAGCTTCCCCATGGAGCGCTATCGCGGTTTCGACATCCACATTCACGCCGACGAGGCCGGCTATCGCTTCACGCTGGAGAGCGAGTGGGGCGTGACGCCCGCGCCGCGGTTTTACCCTACGGCTGAGGCCGCCGCTGAGGCGGCTCGCACTAAAATCCAGCGCATGCTGGCCAAGCTGTCGCTAGCGCACGTGGTGGACGATTTCTACCAAACCGGCAAGATCGACCGCGACGAACACCGCCGCTTGAACGGTCTAGGCTGAGTTCTGCAGCGCGAACTCGTCGAATTTGATGGCAGCGGCCTCGGGCGTGCGCGTATCGAAGCGGTAGCTACTGACCGTGCCGCGCCCCGTATCCAGCAGGCTGAAAGCCGTCAGGGCATTGCTGGCGATGTAGGGCAGCGGTTGACCGTTCTCGCCGTACAGGGGCGCAATATTGGGCACGACCGGTTCCAAGCCGTAGGGATCGCCGCGCTCGGTGTAGGTCTCTCGGTGATTGGCAGGGACCGGGCGCCGCTGGGCGCGCCAGTAAGCGCCGTAGCTGTTGCCAACGTTGGAGGACTCCAGGTAGTGGGTGCCGCTGGCGCTGACAAAGCGGTTCCAGAGGTGGGAGTGGCCGTAAAAGACCAGCTGCGTCCCGGCAGCTTCCAATAGCGGCACGACATCGCGCGCCAGGTAGTCGCGCTCTTGCGGGTACTCGTAGCGTACGGCGCTGATGCGGCCGGCGCTATCCCGCTCGATGGACTGCACGGGATCCGTATAGGCCGGAACGACGTTGGCCCCCAGCGAGTGCGGCGGATGGTGGAGCATGACGATGCGGTAGGGGGCTTGCTGGAATGCTTCGCCAGCTAGCTCGGCCGCCAGCCAGCGGTACTGGGCGCTGCCGCGGTGGATGGGCTCAAAGATGTGCTGCCCGTAGCCCCAGTTGTGCGGATGGGGCAAATCGGCGTCCCGCTCGCGGTACTTGCTGCAAGCGTCAGGATCGAGGCTGGGGGTGCGCCAGACGCAGGTGGCATAGAGCACCACCAACCGGATGTCGCCCAAGGTCACCGCGTAGTAGCTCGAGTCGCCGCTCGGCCGCTGCGGTAGCGTCAAGATCTCGCGGTAGGTCTGGGCGTTAAAGGCGTGATCGCGAAACCAGGCTTCCCGCTCGCGAGCGCTAGCGGGGGCTGGGCCATCGAGCCGCTCGGCCGCCGAGCGCGGGATGGCGGCATCCATTTGATCCTCGAGCGGCTGCTCGCGCGAGAAGCGCCCCATGACCTCGTGATTGCCGATGGCGGCAAACAGCGGCGCTGACTGCAGCAGCGGCGCACCCCGGTAGGTGGCAGTGCGCCCGCCGCGCTCGAGCGCGACCCGAGCGTTGCCCTGCAAGCAGGGAAAAAACGCACCGCCGCGGGCGTCATCGAACCAGTCGGAGGCGCGATCAGGAATATCGGTCAGATCGCCGGCGAAGAAAATGCCATCCACCCGGTCTGCCACTGCCCCCACCTGCTGCAAGTTGGCGGCCGTCATGGGCTTGAGCTGGTGGTCCGAGGTCAGCAGGATCTGCAGCCGCTGGCCCGCTGGCGGCTTGGGGGCAAGCTCGAAGGTGGCGCTGCGCGCCACCGCGCCCGCTTCGTCCCAACTCGCCACGCAGTAGGGGACACGCTCGCCCGGCGTCAGATCCCGGACCTCAGCTTCGTGGCGCCAGATGGGACGTTCCTGGGGCGCCCTCTCAAGGGCGGCGACGCCCCCCGGCTGCCAGGAATCGGCATCTTCGCGGGTGCGGCTCAGCTGCGTCGTCGTCGCCTCGGTGCGCGCTGCCAGCCCAGGACCGCTCCAGACCGCATGCGCGCTGCCGCGAAACGCGGTAAACCACACCACGCGCACGCTGCGCTCGCTCGGGCACTGCAGCAGCGGATCCGTTAGCAGTTGCGGCGGGCCGGCCATAAGGCAGTCGATTCAACTCGGGTCGTAAAACTGGATTATGCCCCACTGACCGTCGGTGAGCCATTCCGGATCGCGCTGGCGGATCCATTCGATAGTGGCGGCGTCCAAGCCGGCGGCAACCTCGGATTTGAGCGTTCGCAGCAGCAGCAGTGGGGCCGGAAAGTCACCCGCGATATGGGCCCAGTCGCTGCTAAAGGCCCAGTGGCGATCGCCCAGCAGCCGCCGGTAGTTGGCATCGCCTTTTAGAATAACCAGCTCGGCGCGCGCCAGGTCGCGCGCCAGGGCTGCGGGCATTGTCCCAAGCGCTAAGGGCGCGCTCCAGAAAAAGTCGTCCTCCAGCCACAGCTGGCCCGTTCGTCGGTAGCCCTGCAGGCGCTGGCCCCAACGCTGCAGGGCCGGATCGGCAGCGGCTTCCAAAGCGGCAAGTGTATCGCGGGCGTCGGCCGCTGTGGCATCGGAGACCAAGAAAGGATGCGGCTTGAGGTGAAAGCGCACCTCGCCTGCTAGCTTGCGGGCCAGCAGCGCGTCCGCTAGGGCCAGATCACCCAGTAGCTCCGCACCGGCATTATCGGCCACAACCTCAATGCGGCCGCCCGCTCGCTGCGCCAGATGCGCGATCGCGGCTTCCCGCTGGTCTTGCAGCAGGCCGCCGCCGGCCTCGCCGGCCGAGCGCTTGCCCGGTTGCAGGCTCAGATCGGCCTGGTTGCCCCAAAGCGTTTGCTCGAGCAAGTCTTGCAGCGGACGCCCGTTGGCGCCATTGCACCCGGGCGGCCAGCGCTCGAGGGCGGCCTGCAACGCCGCTTGCTTGGGGGCGGCAAACGGATCGAGGCCTTGCGTCGCGCCGGGCAGAAAAAAGCCTGTGGCTTCCAGAATGCGGCGGTAAAAGTAGCACTCGGCTGGGTACCAGGGCAGCACCAGCCAGGGCTGGCCCAACCAGGGGGCCAGGTAGCCGTCCCAGTCTGCCGTATCGGGTGCCGCGCGATCGCAAAGCGCGCGCACGCTGCCGTTAGGCAGCGACTGCCGCAGCGCCTCGAGCGCCTCAACCGTTGCCGGCGACCAGGTGCGTTCCTGGGCCACCTGCTGCGCGATGGCCGGCCAGCGCTGGGTCAGCGTGTAGTAGGCGAACGAGCCCGGCTCAGAGAGCTCGAGCGGCGGCGGCAGCGGCTGTTGCGGTACGGACTGGGACACCTCGACGTTCTCCCAAGTGATCGTTGGCAGTAAGGATCAGCGTGACTCCAGCGCGGCTTGCAGGGAACGTGCTGGCGTCACGACCGGCCCGTGGAACGGCGGTGGCGCCTCGGCCTCGCTAGCCGCAAACCGGATCCGTTGGCTGCCTGTGGGGCCATCAGTCCCGGTGGCAGCGGGAGTCAGCCAAATGAGGGGACCCTGGGGCCAGCTAGCTTCGGCCAGTGCTTGGGGCTGCGCGGCCGCCAGGGCCGCCAGCACGCGCTGCTTGCCTCTCACGAGGCCGGTCTCTGGCAGCCACAGCCAAACGTCGAACTGCCGGCGGTGGGCGTAGCAATAGAGCGAAGCGGCGGCGCTCGCTGCCAGCTCGAACGTGCTGGCCGGCCAGCGCGCCGTCCCATCCAGGCTGATGGTAACCTCGCGCGTCTGGGGCGGTGTCTCAAGCTCGCGCACGCGCAGCTCGCCGTAGCGGGCGCTGGTGCGCCAGTGAATCAGGCGTACGGGATCCCCGCGCCGGTAGGGGCGAATGCCTTTAAACACCCCTTCCGGGTCGGTTCTGTACGCGCGATCGCGGCGGATGCGGGAACCAGCCGCCTGCCCCAGCGAATCGAGCAATGGGCAGCGCGCCAGGGGCAAGACCGGCGGGTGGACGATGGCCCGAACAGGCAAGGCCCAGTCGCGGCAGGCCCAAAACAGCCCGAGCGGCGTGGCGCTCCTGAGCCGGACCGCGTGCCAGCGATAGATGCCGCGCTGCTGGGGAACCAAGGTGTAGCGCCAGCAGTAAGTGCCGCGCGCGGGGACGCGCTCGATGGCAGCCTGGGCGGGTGGGCCCAGCGCGACCGGTACGCCATCGCGCGCTTGCAGCAGCTGCTTGGGGTGAGCGCTGGGGTTGGCGACGGTCAGCTCGAGCGTCAGGCGCTCGCCCACAGCAACCGGCTCGATGCCGCCGCGCTGCACTTGCAGCCCAGCCAGCGCCCGCCGCGGGGCCACAGCCGCGATCGCCAGCAGGCCCAGGATGGTACCGCTCAGGGCGTACAGCCAGCCCGCCATTGTGTTGGTGGCAGCGCCAAAAAAGCACAGGGCCAGCAGCAGCAAAACGCCACCCCCGTAGGTGGGGCGGCCAGCCCGCCGTTCCAACCCCTCGCTCAGGCGAGCTGCAATTGCCACGCGCTGCCTCCGCCGCTGGCTCAGAAGCGGTATCCGCGATTGCCGACCCAGAGCCGGACCGGCACCGCATATCCGCGGCGATCGACTTTAACCTGCAGCAGCATCCGCTCGGAAGGCGCCAGCTCGCGGATGCGCTCGTTAATGGCCTCGCGCTGGCCTTCTGGCAAGTAGTAGCGATCCAAGCCGTAGTCAATGCCGTAGCGCTTTTGCCTGCCACGCAAAGCGATGCGATCGGCGGGCAAGTCGCTAGGGCGTTGCGCTCGAACGGCCACCGGCATCCAGGCCTGCTGCTCCTGCTCGGAGGCCTCCAGAATGACGTAGAACGCGGTTCCCACCGCTAGTTGGTTTGGATCTTGCTCCGAGCGGGATTGGGCCAGCAACTGCTCCCAACCGGATAGATCCTGCAACTGCGAGCGGCGCGAGATGGCCAAGTTGAGGGTTTGGCTGTAGCCGCGCAACAGCTCGTAGGGGTCAACTGGCCCCACGCGCAGGAAGGCTGTCTGACCCGTTACGTAAGTATAAGCTGAGCGAGCCGGAACAGCCAGCACCAGAGCAACTTGCAAGGCAAGCGGCAGCCAGAAGTGCCAGTGGGGCAAGCGAGGGCTCGTGTCGTCCGGCATAAGCTATCAGCGAGGGCGGATCGCGCGGCGCTCGAACCACAGGCCTGCTGCCAGGATGGCGGCACCGCATAGCAGCAGTCCCCCGGCCTTCAGCAGCAAGCTGGTGTCGTACTCCAGCATGCGCGAGGTGAGCTGCAGCACGAGCAACAGCATGCCGCCCCAAAAACCGGACCGTCGGGCGGTTGTCAGGCCCCAATTCAACAGGCTGAGGGCTAGGGCCAGCAGCAATCCGTTAAACGCGACTGTCGCTGCAATACCGATGGAATGAGTGCTGTGGATGCCCGGGATCGCAGCGGCCGCCGCAATGGCCGCTCCCGTGGCAGCGCTCGCCCGATCAGGCCACCAAACGCGGCCGCTTTCTCCTGAACGGCCCAAGCGCCACCAGCCCCATAGCGCAACGCCGCCCAAAACGGCCGCGTTGAGACCGACCGGCAGCGGATCGGCGGTGGCACCCATCATCAAAAAGTTGCGATCGGGCAAGTCCGCCCAAACCCAGCGGAACGAAAAGGTATAGAACTGCCCTGCTAGCAAGATGATGGCAAGGCGCCGCACGATCGCGCCCGCCTCTAGTGATCGCGGCTCCCAACCAGCTCCCCCATAGCCCCACAGCAGTGCCGGCGGCAGCGCGAATGCCAACGCAGTCATTCCGGCACTCGCACTGGGTAGGGCGTTGGGATCGTTAGGAACGGCCGCCAGCAGCACCACCCCTAGCGAAAACACCACCAGCGCTGCCGCAAGACCGAAGGCCCAGCGGGAGCGGCACCAATGCGCGAGCGGAACGAGTCCGCCTGCTGCCAGCAGGGGGGTATATTGGACCCACCCGCGCTCGAATGATGGTAACGGTAGACCGATTGCCTCAGTTGAATTTGCCGTTCCGTAAGCGATCCAGACCAACAACGTTGTCGTGGCGGCCAGCAGGGCCGATCGCAAACCTAGGGCCATCACGGCAACGCCTAAAGCCCAAGCCGCGTATAGCTGGTAGAGCGGACCGCTTTGATGGAACAACTGCGATCCCAGCGCCAGGTTGGCGCCCAGGGCAAGCGCCCCCAGCAGCAACAAGCCCTGTCCCAAGCGGTACCGCCAGCCGCCCGCGGCTGATCGCCACAGATAAAACCCTGCTGCCTCAGCGGCGATCGTGGCGCCCAACAGCAGCCCCACCTTGAGGGCTTTGGGCATGGCCTGCCAGTTCGCGGCGACAAAGGTAATAACAGCAAGCCCAACGAGCAGGCCACCCAGTCCGAATAGCAGGGCGGCAAAGCGGTTGCGACTGGCTTCTTCTAGCGTTTCGAAGCGGTAGCGGCGCGCTAGCTCGCCATAGAGCGCCGCATCGATGGTGCCCTCGGCATACCACTGCTGGGCTTCTTGGCGTAGCTGGCGGCGGAACCGCTCCGACGGCATGGACTCGGCTGCGCGAGCGGGCTAAACGTTGAACTTGAACGTAATGACGTCGCCTTCTTGAACAATGTAATCTTTTCCCTCAGAGCGGAGCAACCCTTGCTCGCGGGCGGCGTTCAGGGAGCCGGCGGCCACCAGCGAGTCGTAGTCGATGGTCTCGGCCCGGATGAAGCCGCGTTGCATATCGGAGTGGATGGCACCGGCTGCCTCGGGGGCTTTCATACCAGCGCGAATGGTCCAAGCACGAGTCTCCTGCTCGCCGGTGGTCAAGTAGGTGCGCAGGCCCAGGCGCTCGTAGGTGGCTCGGATGAGCGATTGCAAGCCGCCCTCGCTAACCCCCAACGAAGCCAGATAGGCTTGCCGCTCGGCCGGTTCGAGCTCGATCAGCTCGGACTCCACCTGCGCCGAGACCACCACCGTCGAGGCGCCCTCTCGCTGGGCCACCTCGCGCACGCGCTCCACCCACCCATTGCCGGTGGCAATGTCGGGCTCGGCCACATTGGCTGCGTAGATGACAGGCTTGGCACTCAACAGGCCCAGGTGCTTGATGGCAGCCAGCTCCTGCGCGCTCAGCTCGAGCTGCCGCACGGCTTTGCCCTCGCTCAGGGCCGGCTCGAGCTTTTCCAAAACGGCCAGTTCGGTTTGGACGCTGGCGTCTTTTTTGGCTTCTTTGCGCGCGCGCTGCAGGCGCCGCTCGAGCTGCTCCAGATCGGAGAGGACGAGCTCGAGGTTGATGGTCTCGATGTCGCGCTCGGGGTCCACGCCACCGGCAACGTGGGCGATTTCGTCGCTCTCAAAGCAGCGCACAACGTGGACGATGGCATCGACCTCGCGGATGTTGGCCAGGAACTGATTGCCCAGGCCTTCCCCTCGGCTGGCCCCCTCGACCAACCCGGCAATATCGACGAACTCGATGCGGGTGGGCACGATGCGTGCCGAGTTGGACAGCTCGGCCAGGACGGCCAGGCGCTCGTCCGGAACGGCCACAACGCCCACGTTAGGCTCGATCGTGCAAAAGGGGAAGTTGGCGGCATCGGCCGCAGCGTTTTCGATCAGCGCGTTGAAGAGCGTGGATTTGCCCACATTGGGCAGCCCGACAATTCCGGCTCTCAGCATGGCTCCTTCGCTTGCGGCACGGCACCAACAGGCGCGATCGCCCATCCCATTGTAGGGAACGCCCATGCGCTCAGTTGGCGCTGCGCGCCCCATTGATGGCTGCCGAGACTAACAACGCCACCGCGCAAGCGCAGGCACCGCTGCTGCAAGCCCTGCAAGCCCAAGCCCAGCGCTCCGATGCCGCTTTTTATACACCTGGTCACAAGCGCGGCCAGGGGAGCCCGGCCGCGCTCGCCCGGTTGCTCGGGACGGCCGCCCTGCGCTCGGATTTGCCCGAGCTACCCGAGCTGGACGATCTGTTTGCGCCCTCAGGGCCCATCGCCGAGGCCCAAGCCCTGGCCGCTGCCGCCTTTGGCGCCGATCGCAGCTGGTTTTTGGTCAACGGCTCGAGCTGCGGCATTGCGGCCGCCATGCTGGCGGCTTGCGACCCGGGCGACAAAATCGTGCTGCCACGCAACAGCCACCAGTCCGCCATTTCGGGCGCGATCACCTCGGGGGCGATGCCAGTGTTTGTCGAGCCTGCGTGCGAGCCGAGTTCCGGGCTGGCCGCGGGCGTTGCGCCGGCCGCGATCGACGCCGCCCTGGCCCACCATCCCGATGCCCGCGCCGTGCTGGTCGTCCGGCCCACCTACCAGGGATTCTGTAACGATCTGGCGGCGATTGCAGACCGAGTGCACCGCGACGGCATCCCGTTGTTGGTGGATGAAGCGCACGGCGCGCACTTGGCCTTCCACCCCGAGCTGCCGCAATCGGCGCTGGCGGCAGGGGCCGATCTGGTCGTGCAGTCGAGCCACAAAACGCTGGGGGCCTTAACGCAAGCGGCCATGCTGCACTGCCAGGGCGCGCGCATTGATACCGAGCGCATCGCCAGTGCCTTGCAACTGCTGCAATCGAGCAGCCCCAACTACGCGTTGCTGGCCTCGCTGGATGCCGCCCGGCAGCAAATGGCGCTTGAGGGCAACGCCCGCATGGCCCAAACGCTGGCGTTGGCGAAGCGCGCGCGCGATCGCATCCCGCATCAGGCCGGATTGCCGGTACTGGGCCTGACGCCGTCCCATCGCTCGGGGGGCGCCTCGGCGCTCGATCCCACCCGCCTGACAGTCGATGTCTCGCCCGCGGGCCTCAGCGGCTTTGCCGCCGATGGCCTCCTGCGCGATTGGCTGGGCGTAACCGCCGAGTGCCCGCTGCCGCACCACCTCACCTTTGCCCTGAGCCTAGGGAATGCGGCTAGCGATACCGATTGCTTGATAAGATCGCTAGCTATCCTCAGCGAGCAGTTTGGCTGTGCCCGAGCATCAGCTGCTTTCGCTCTGGGCGAGCGTCCCCCAAGCGACCTGAGCCGTTCCCCGCGCGAAGCATTTTTTGCGCCCAGCCAATCGCTGCCGCTCGAGCGCGCGGCTGGCGAGGTTAGCGCGGAGTCGGTCTGCCCTTACCCACCCGGCATTCCCGTCCTGGTGCCGGGAGAGGCCATTGCCCCCGCCACGGTCGCCTACCTGCAACAGCTGCGCCGGTTGGGCGTTCGCATTACCGGATGCCGGGATCCACACTTACGGGCTCTGCGCGTCGTCCGTGCCCCGTGAGCCCTCTGGACGCGAGTGACCCCACGCCCATGCCTTCTGCAAGCTGGCCCTATACCACCCCTGGCATTCCCGATAGTTGGTTCGAGCAGCTACCCGGCATCCCCATGACGGAGCGGGAAGTTCGGCTGCTGCTGTTGGCCAGCTTGCGCCTGCCTGCGCAGGGCGTGTTGTGGGATATTGGCGCCGGCACGGGAACGATTGCAGTCGAAGCGGGGTTGCTGTCCCCGCAGGGCCAGGTGATCGCCATCGAGCGCGATGAGGAAGTCGTTAGCCTGATCCGCCGCAACTGCGAGCGCTTTGGGGTCAGTAACGTTGACGTTATTGCTGCACGTGCCCCAGACTGCCTGGCGCAGCTGCAGCCGCTGCCGAACCGCATTTGCATCGAGGGCGGTCGGCCGCTCGATCGGACCCTGCGCGACGCCTGGGAATACCTACAGAGCCCGGGGCGGGCGGTCATCACGGCCCGCAACCTCGATACCCTACATGTGCTCTCGCAGGGATTGGTGCAACTGCAAGCCAGCAACATCGAGATCGTTCAATCGGCTGTCAACCGTTTGGAGGCCCGCGGTGCCGAGCAGCACCTTGCTGCCGTCGACCCCATTTTTGTCATCAGCGGCGACAAAACTTAGCAGTGCCCGCGCCCTTCGGGCTCGGACGCTGGTATCGGGCATCCGTTAAATTTAGGTTAGGCTCCAACCTGTTGCTTGTCAGGCCCTCACTTCATGTCGCTACCCCGGCTTGCCAGCGCCATCCTGGCAATTGCGGTCTCGCTCGGCGCGATCGTGGCTGGCGGCTGGTACTTCACCCTGGCAATCGCGATTGCCGTGTTCGTCGGGCAGTGGGAGTACTTTCGCCTGGTCCGAACCAAAGGCAGCGTTCCGGCTGCCAAGACCACATTGGTCGTTTCGCAGCTGTTGCTGGTTGCGGCCGCCGTCTCGCCGCTGACGGCCGATGCTTTGTTTCCCATCGCCGGGATGCTCGTCTGTTTCTACTTGCTGCTGCAGCCTCGCCCTTCCACGATTGCCGATGTCTCCACCTCCATTCTGGGCTTGTTCTATGGGGGCTACCTTCCCAGCTACTGGATCCGGCTGCGCGTGGGCATGGCCCAACCGGCAAGCGATGGTGGTCCCATTCAAGCGGGGCTTGCGGGTAGCCGCAGCTTCCCACTGGACGGCCTCTGGCCCCATACCAGCGCGCTACCGGTGGGGCTAGCCATCGTCCTGCTGGCGTTTGGCTGCATCTGGGCGGCCGACATTGGCGCCTACACCATGGGTAAAGCCATCGGGCGGACGCAGCTTTCTCAAATCAGCCCCAAAAAAACGGTTGAGGGAGCTCTGTGCGGGCTGGTTGCGAGCGCGGCCGTTGCCGAGTTGGGGGCTTGGTCGCTCGGCTGGCCCGTTTGGCCCTTGAGCGGCCTGCTCTTGGGCGTCCTCATTGGTATTGCCAGCGCGATTGGCGACCTAACCGAGTCGCTGATCAAGCGGGATGCTGGCGTCAAAGACTCCAGCCAGCTCATTCCGGGGCACGGCGGCATTTTGGATCGCACCGATAGCTACGTCTTTACGGCACCGCTGGTGTACTATTTCATAACGCTGGTTCTGCCGCTTTTCCCGGGTGGCGCCGGTAGTTAAGGCCGGACGGTAAACTGCCCGCGCAACCAGAGCGCGCCTGCCTGCAAGCGCAACTCATCCAGCTGCAAGTCCGGGCCCAGTGCAATTTGAGCGCTTTCGCTGGCAGCAGCTAATGTCCGTCCGGCGCAGGTAATTTGCAACGGTTGCAGCTGCAGCCGATTGGGGGCGGCCAGCTGCAGCCCACCCTGCAGCATTAACGGCACAGCCGTACTGGCAGGGGGCACCAGCGATCCCCACAAGGCCAGGCCATTCAACTGCAAGCGGGCATCATGCCAGTGCAGCTCGCTGCCAGGCTCGACTAACTCGGGTCCCGCGGTGCGCGCTAGCAGATCCCGCAGCGCTGCGTGTAATAACGGTGATGCCAGCGATGCCTGCAAGCCGCGCTCGCTCAGGCAAAGCTGGCCGCTAACCGGGACGGGCGCTAGCAAGCGGAATGCCTGTCCCTGCCAGAGCTGGCCCACATTGGCTTGGATTCCGCGGCCGGTAAGCTCGATCGCCTCCAAATGCAGCCCGGTGTAGCTGGCATGGCGGCATGCAAGGCGAACTGACTCAATGCAGCCGCGCAGGAGTTGCGCGTTGCGGCTGTCGATGGCAAGCTGCAACCCATCCGCACGCTCGAGCTGTGATCGCAGCCACAACCGCAAGGCCACCTCCAGCAGCGAGCCGAGCGAGTGACGGGACGCTAAGGCTGCCACGGCGGTTCTGCTCCTGGGGCAGTGTCGCTTGCGGCCAGATAGCCCTCGACTAAATAATCCGGCGCGATCGCGCGCCAGCTCACATCCGTCAGCATTTGGGCTTGCTGGAGGGTCGCAATGCCCAAATCTCCCACAGGCGAGGGCGCCCCGCCATCGCCGATCAGCTTGGGGGCAATAAAGGCCATCAGTTTTTGCACGCCCCCTTGGGCGATGGCGCGAGCGGCTAAGCGACCGCCGCACTCCCACAGCACGCGGTTCAGCTGCCGTTGGTACAGCTCGGCCATGGCTGCCGCTGGCGTTAGCGCAGGCAGCGCGATCGCCTCAACGCCGCGATCGCGCAGTTGCCGGATCCGAGCGGGATCGGCGCCGCGCTCGGTCAGCACCAGCGTTGGGGCTTGGGTCACTTGCCACAAACGGGCGTCTGCCGGCAGATCCAGCGTGCGGCTCATGACCACGCGCAGCGGCTCCCGCCTGCCAGTGCCGTGCGAGGTCAGCTGGGGATCGTCCTGCCGGACCGTATCGCCTCCAACGATAACTGCATCGCAGGCAGCGCGCTCGCGGTGGACGGCATGGCGCGCATTCGAGCCAGTTACCCACTGGCTGTGACCGGTAGCTGTGGCAATTTTGCCATCGAGGGTCATGGCGTATTTGAGCACGCCGAACGGGCGCTGGTGGCGAACCCGATGGGTGAAGGCTTCGTTCAAGCGCTGGCAGGCCGCCGCCTCGATCCCGATTGAGACCTCAATGCCCGCTGCTTGCAGGCGCTCGATCCCGCCGGTGGCCTCGGGGTTGGGATCGCGCATGCCAATGGCAACGCGCGCGATGCCGGCCGCGATTAGGGCCTCCGAACAAGGCGGGGTCCGGCTGTGGCGGTTGCAGGGCTCCAAATTGACATAGAGGGTGGCACCGCGAGCGCGCTCGCCCGCGGCTTGCAGCGCGTTGGCCTCAGCATGCGGCCGGCCGGCGCCGGCGTGGAACCCTTCGCCGACAATGGTTCCCTCGCGCACCACGACGGCTCCTACCAGTGGGTTGGGGGCCGTTTGCTCCAGCGCGCGGCGCGCCAGTTCCAAGCACCGGCGCATCATGGCGCGATCGAAGGCCGTGCCGAAGGCCTCGCTAGCAGCAGGCTCGCTCATGCCAGAATCGACAGAATCGCTGCAGCCCAAGGGGGCGATTGCAGCCAACCAGAGCCATACTAAATTGCTGCGAGTTGGGTTGCAGCTGACTCCTCAGCGCTCCCTCCCTTCGGCCCGATCGCCCTCGGGCATTGCGAGCGGGAGTAGTGCAGGAACCCGCTCGGCCAAATCGGGCAGGGCTAGCGTAGCGCTTGCCAGGCTCGGAAGCGCCCAATCGGGCGGATAGCCGTCTCCGCCATCCCAGCGGGATGCCTCGCGCGGCAGGCGCGCCGCGATCGCGCGTGCCACATCGGCGCGGGTCAGCGGCCCCACTACCTCGCCTGTTGCCAACACGACAGTGATGTCGTGATCGCTGCTTTGCTCGAGCTGCTCAACCGCCACCGCCAGCGGGGCCTCGGCCCGCACGGTGGGCACCTGGGCCAGCGGCCGCGCAATGTTGCCCACCGTGCGGCGATCCCAGGCGCTGCGTTCGATGGCGTGCAAGTCGGTGGCGTAAGCCTTGCCGATGCAGTCACTGCCTGCGAGCGCGTAATAGGGCTCGCTCGGGCCTGCATGGCGAATGCCCGCCTGGGCCAGCGCGCGCAACGGCGAGTGGGCAGCAATCCAGCGCACCTCGCGGTGGAGTGCGTCAGCCGCCTTGAGCTCGACCAGCGTCGCTTGCAGGGCCAGGCTGCGCCCGCTAGCCTGAGCGCTACGCCAAAGGATGCCGCCAATCAAGGCAAGCCAGAGCGCATGGGCAGCGTCAGCGAGCAGCGCGCCGGCAAGACCGCCGGCTGCGACCAGTACGCCCATCCCCTGCCCGGCGCGAGCTGCCCAGTGTCCGGCTGCCAGTCGGTCGCTGCTGCGTTGCCACAGGGCAGCTTGGAGCAGGTGGCCGCCATCCAGCGGCAAGCCGGGGAGCAGGTTGAATCCGGCTAGGGTGAGGTTGAGTGCGGCAGCCGCCCAGGCGCCGTCGCGTCCTGGGGGCGGCAACGCTAGCGCAAGCACGCCCAGGCTAGTGCCCAACGCCAGGCTGGCTGCCGGTCCGGCAGCCGCCACCCAAGCCATTTGCGCCGGGTGCCAGGGGGCTCGCTCAAGGCTGGCAACACCGCCAAAGCAAAACAGCACGATGCGACCGACTGGCAACCCCTGCGCGCGGGCAGCCAGGGCATGACCGAGTTCGTGCAGCCAAGCTGAGGCCAGCAGCGTTAGCGCGATGGCTGCCCTGGCCATCCAACCTGGGGACTCAAACGTGGCACCGGCTGCCACCCATATCGCAACGGCCAGCCAGGTGGCATCCAGATAAAGCGGTATCCCCAGGGGCGCCCCCAGGCGCCGGCTGGCTTGCATGGCTCCACAGGCGCGCGGCCCTTCCAACCTAGACCAGGGCGCTTATGGGTCGCTGCCGCGCCCAGTCAACGGCGCTCGGCTTCCAGGGCGGCCCCTGCTGCGCCATCCAGCAACCACCAAAGCTCGCCGCTGGGCTGAATGGCGCGCGCCGGATAAGCCATCTCGTCGCCGTCGGGGGCAAAAACGTGCTGCAGGGCCTCGGTTTTGGCCTCGCCTGCCACCAAAAACACCACGCAGCGCGCCTGGTTGAGCGCTGGCACTGTCAGCGTCAGGCGCGGGTTGCCATCCTTGCGACCGACGGTGACCCAGCGATCGCGGACCTGCACCGCCTCGCTTTGGGGGGATAGCGAGGCGGTGTGCCCGTCATCACCCATCCCCAGCAACACGAGGTCAAAGCGTGGGCCCTCGCCAGGTGCGGGTTGGAAACATTCCTGCAGCGTGGCTTCGTAGGCTCGGGCATCGGCTTCGGGGTCGTTGGCCTCGGTGGGCATGGGATGGATGTTGCCTGGCGGAACCCCAACGCGATCGAGCCATGCCTCGCGGGCCATGCGCTGGTTGCTGTCGGGGCTGTCGGCTGGGACGTAGCGCTCGTCCCCCCAAAAGGCATGGATTTGGTGCCAAGGGAGCGATTCTTGCGCCAGTGCTTGGTAGAGCGGTTGGGGCGTTCCGCCGCCCGCCAGCGTGATCGCGCACCAGTCCCGCTGCCGGATCGCGGCCATTATTTTGTCGCGCACCAGGGCAAGCGCGCGCGCGATCAGCGCGTCCCGATCCGCTAAGACCTCAATATTTTGAGCCATGCCGGTTTCTCCAATCCTCCCCTTGATCGAGCGGCATCATGCCGGCAGTGTCAATCCCGCAGGCGCAACCGAGCCGCCCCAACCCCCGACGCGCCGCGATGCTAGAATCAGCCAGAGCATCTCGGGCGGGCGAACTTCGATCCAGCGCCCGATGGCGCAATGACCCTAGATTGCGCCAGGTCGACTGTGCTCGTACCGCTGCCCGCTTGCCGTTGGAAATTGTAATGCCTATGCGCCGACAGCCTCGCCGCATTGCGCGGGAACTCGCGCTCTTGAGCCAGAGCCAACTCAGCCGCAACCCGGACAAGCTGGCCCAACAACAGCTCAACGATCTGGTGGTTGCGGCCATCCGTGCGCTCACCGGCGAAGCCAACGACAGCCTAGAAACCGCAGCTGCCGAGCTTCAGCGCGGCAACGAGCGCCTGTTGAACAGCGAAACCAACGCCACCACGCTCCAGGGCGCGCGTACCATGGCCGGCGAGGCAATCGAGCTAACGCAAACGGCCATCAATCGGGTGGGGACATCGCTCGAGCTGCCCGAGTTCGTCTGCGTTGCTGACCAGCAGGCCGTGCGGGACTACGCGGTAACGCTATTGCAGACCATCGGCGAGCATCGCGCTGCCATCGATCGCGACCTAAGCGCGGTCATGCGGGATTGGCAGCTGCATCGGCTGCCCCAAATCGAGCGCGATCTACTGCGCTTGGCTGCTGCCGAGATGCAGTTTCTGCAGCTACCAGCCCAGGTAGCGATCGACGAAGCCATCGAGCTAGCCAAGCGCTATGCTGATGAGGAAGGAGCGCGGTTTCTCAACGGCGTCTTGCGGCGCGTCAGCGATCGGGCCCAGGCCCCTTCAAGCGGGTAATTTAACCTTGCCGCCATCCAGCGACTGAGGTGCCTGCCGTGTTCAACTGGTTTCGCCGCCAATTCCAAAAACGCGAACCAGCGCCGGAAGCAACGGAAGCGCAATCCCAAACGTCCCCGCCAGCCCAGGCCGAAGCGGCCGAAACCGAGACCGCAGCCAGCGAGAGTGCGCCGGCAAGCAGCGCCAGTTCGCAAGATTATTTGGCTTGGGCCAAAGCGGCCTATCAAAACATCCAAAGCGCGCAAGCCGCCGCCAGCGAGACGGCCGAAAGCGGCGAAACTGCCGCAGCGGCCGAGACCAGTGACGATACTGATGCGGCCGGGGCCGATGCTGGCACCACCGCAACGGAAGCGCCTGCTGGCGACGGCCAGGCCGCTGCGGATGCCGCCAGCGGACCGGCGTGGCTGCAGCAATCGGACGGGTTGGAACGGCTGAGGGCCACCGCCATGGAGGCCCCGCCAGTTGAAGGAAGCACCGAGACGGCAGCACCGAGCACCGCCGATCGCGAGGCCGGCGGGGTCGCCTTCGACGACGAATTCATTTGGGCGGCCCAGGTCCTGGCCGATCGCGGGCAATCGCCCGACCAAATTTCGGCCGAAGAGATCGACTGGCTCAAAAAGCTGCGGCGCGGGCTGGGCAAGACCCAGCGCGGTTTTGTCAATCAGCTCAAGGCCATTGTCGGTCAGGGACCGCTCAACCGCGAGGCTATCGACGAAATCGAAGCCTTGCTGCTGCAGGCCGACGTCGGCATTGAGGCAACCGATGCCATCATCGAAACCCTCCAGGAGCAGGTGCGCCAAGCGTCGCTGCCCCCCGAGCAAGCGCTCGAGACCCTCAAGCAGATCCTGTGCGAGGTGCTGGATCGCCCCCTCAACGAACAGCCCCGCAGCACCCTCGTCCCGGACTCCAGCAGCCTGGATATCTGGCTCATCGCCGGCGTTAACGGTTCGGGCAAAACGACCACCATCGGCAAGCTCGCCCACATGGCGCGCCAGTCGGGCTATCGCTGCACCATCGCCGCCGCCGATACCTTCCGTGCCGCCGCCGTCGAGCAGGTGCGGGCTTGGGGCGAGCGCAGCGGCGCTCATGTTGTAGCCAACCCCAGCCAGAATGCCGATCCGGGGGCCGTGGTCTTTGATGCCATCAGTGCAGCCCAGTCCCGCCAGAGCGACCTGCTGCTGGTGGATACGGCCGGGCGCCTGCAAAACAAGAAAAACCTCATGGACGAGCTGGGCAAAATTCGCGGCGTCATCGACAAGCAGGCGCCTGAGGCCAACGTCGAATCCTTGCTGGTCATCGATGCCACCCTGGGTCAAAACGGGTTGCGCCAGGCTGAGGTGTTTGCCGAGGTGGCCCGCTTGAGTGGTGTCGCGCTGACCAAGCTCGACGGCAGCGCCAAAGGCGGCGTGGCGCTGGCGATTGCCCAACAGCTGAATCTGCCCATCCGGTTTGTGGGCGCTGGGGAGGGCATTGAAGATCTGCGGCCGTTCTCTAGCTACGAGTTCGTCGAAGCCCTGTTGAGCGATTAGCGCCGGTCCTGGGCGCGCGCTCGGATTGGCATGCTGGGCAATGAGCGCTATGATTGGCTGGCATTCGCGCCGCGGTGCTGCCCCGGTCCCGTCTGAGTCGTACTGATGCCATGACAGCCGTACCCAGATCCCAAGCATCGGGGTCCCAGAATGGCACCCAAGCAGGCCGGGACGCCCGCACCACACCCGTCAAAACGCTCAAAGCGCTGGTTGCCGAGCTCTATACCGAGCAGCACAAAACCCAGAACTTATTGAGTTCGCTGAGCTTTGCGCTGCGCAGCTTCAATAACCTCAACCAGTTTCTGGAGCTCATCCCGCTAATGGCAGCGCGAGTGGCGGATGCCGAGGGCAGCGCGCTGCTGCTCTACCACCAAGATGGGCAGCTGCACCTGGAGCAGATGCACTGCCAGGGCAAGGGCAATCGCAGCTGCCAGGACGTCCGGCAAGCCCTAGTGAGTGCCACCCGCCAGATCGCCATGCCCGTGCTGCAGGACGGGACGGCGGCAACACTGGAGGCGGATGGCAATACCGCTGCTGCTGGCAGTGAGACAAACGCAGCGCCGTTCGAGACTCAGGTGCGGCACTACTTGGGCACTGATGTGGCCCTATTTAGTACGCCGGTGCTGGTTCAGGGCGTCGAGCGCGGGCGCTTGTACGTTTTTAGCCGCGATGCTGATTACCAGTGGACGGCAGCCCGGCAGCAGCTCGTCCAGCTCGTGGCCGATCAAGCAGCCGTGGCGATCACCAACAACGATCTCACCGCCGAGGTCAGCCGCAAGGAGCGCCTGGATCGCGAGCTAGAGCTAGCTTCCGACATTCAATCCCACCTACTGCCGCGCGAACATCCGCCCATTGCGGGCGCGGACATCGCAGCCACTTGCGAAACGGCCGATCGCGTGGGGGGAGACTACTACGATTTTATTCCGGCTCACTACGACGGGCAGCACGCCTGTAGCCGCAACGAGCAGGGCGCCTCAGCCAGCACGCAACCGTGGGGCATCGTCATTGGCGATGTCATGGGCAAGGGCGTCCCAGCCGGGCTGATTGCCACCATGATGCGCGGCATGCTGCGGGTTGAGATTCCCAACCGCCACTCCCCGGCGCAAATTCTCGAGCATCTCAATTGCGCCATGTACGAGGACTTGGATAGCTCTTCCCGCTTTGTGACGCTGTTTTACTCCGAATACGACCCGCAGACCCAGACCCTGTCCTACAGCAATGCCGCTCACAATCCGCCGCTGCTGTGGCGCGCCGCAACCGGCGAGATTCAGACGCTCGATAGCGAGGGCGCCCTCATTGGCTTGGATGCCAGCTCACGCTACGAAGACGGCCAGGTCCAGCTTGCCCAGGGCGATACGGTCGTCTACTACACGGATGGCCTCACCGATGCGGTCGATCCCCAGGGCGAGCGCTTTGACGATACCAACCTGCAGTCGGCCGTCCGCCTAGCCTGCCAGCAGCACGCGAGCGCCCAAGCCATTTTGGATGCGATTTTCGAGCGCGTGTGGCGCTTCATTGGCAGCGGCAACCGCAACAGCGACGATATGACGGCCGTGGTCTTTAAAGTAGGACCGACCCCTTCCTAACGGCCGCGTCCGTGCCCGATCCGCTGGCTGGTTGCAGCCCTCCCGTTTGGCAACCTGAGGTTGGAGGAGCAGCAGTGGCAGCCGATCGCCCCTGGAGCGAGCGTTTTGAAGCCGCCCTCAATCCGGCCATCGCGCGCTTCAATGCCAGCATCGGCTTTGACCTTGAGCTGCTGCCCTACGACGTTGAAGCCTCCATCGCCCACGCGCGGATGCTGGCCCGCACCGGCATCGTGACCGAGGGCGAGGGCGAGCAGCTCGTTGCCGGCTTGCAGCAAATTCGCACCGAGTACGAGCGCGGCACCTTCCAGCCCAGCCCGGAAGCCGAGGACGTGCACTTTGCCATCGAGCGGCGGCTGATCGAGATCGCCGGCGAGGTGGGCAAAAAGCTCCACACCGCGCGATCGCGCAACGATCAAATCGCCACCGACCTGCGGCTGTACCTGCGCGATCGCATCGATCGCTTGCGCGAGCGGTTGCGCGAGTTCCAACAGGTACTGCTCGATCGCGCCGAGGCGCACGTCGAGACGCTCGTTCCGGGCTACACGCACCTGCAGCGGGCGCAGCCGCTGAGCCTGGCCCACCACTTGCTGGCCTACCTCCAGATGGCCCAGCGGGATCGGGAGCGCCTAAGCGAGGTGCGCCGGCGCACCAACCGCTCGCCGCTGGGCTCGGGCGCACTGGCCGGCACGACCTTCCCCATCGACCGCCATGATGCGGCCGAGCAGCTGGGGTTCGAGGGCATCTGCACCAACAGCTTGGATGGCGTCAGCGATCGCGACTTTGCCATCGAGTTCCTGCACGCCGCCAGCCTGATTGGCCTCCACCTGAGCCGCCTGAGCGAAGAGATCGTGCTCTGGGCATCGCAGGAGTTTGGCTTTGTGACCCTGACCGGGCGCTGCGCCACAGGCTCCAGCATCATGCCCCAAAAGAAAAACCCGGACGTGCCGGAGCTAGTGCGCGGCAAGAGCGGGCGCGTCTTCGGGCACCTGCAAGGCTTGCTGACGGTGATGAAAGGGCTCCCGCTGGCCTACAACAAGGACCTGCAAGAAGACAAAGAGCCCCTGTTCGATAGCGCCCGCACCGTCGAGGCTTGCCTGGAGGCCATGACCATCCTGCTGCGCGAGGGCATCGAATTTTGTCCCCAGCACTTGAGCGAGGCCGTGGCAGCCGATTTTGCCAATGCCACCGATGTGGCCGACTACCTTGCTGCGCGGGGCGTGCCCTTTCGCGAGGCCTACGCGCTGGTGGGTCAGCTGGTGCGGCAGTGCTTGAGCGAGGGCAAGCGGCTGCCGGATCTAACCCTGGCCGAGTGGCAGGCGCTGCACCCAGCTTTTGAGGCCGACATTTACGCGGCGATCGCGCCCGAGCAAGGCGTGGCCGCGCGCAACAGCGAGGGCGGTACTGGCTTCGAGCAGGTGCGGCAAGCGCTGGCCCAAGCGCGCGCGCAGCTGCAAAGCGAGTGATCCCTACTTTTGCCCGCAAAAACGGCAGTCGCGATCGGGTCGGCAGCGCGTTCGCTCTTGAGACGCTCTACAGCAGTCTAGACAACTGCATAACGGCGGGCGGCTGCGGCTATGGCAAAAGCGAGGCAGCAATCCCGCTATAGGAGGGAATAACCATGGCACTTAACAAGCCGCTAAAAGCACTGCTACTGGGCTCGGTCGCCGTCAGCTTGGCTGGGGCAGGTGCCGCACACGCAGGTCCGAATGCGCCTGATACTCAGTTCCCGAGCGAGACCTACACGCCAGGCTCGGGGAGCAGCATCAACACTGACTCCACTCGGGGCTCTGGCGAGCAATTCCCGAGCGATACTTACACGCCGGAGTCGGGAAGCAATGGTAACGGTGAGGGCAACTTCGGTGAGGACCGCCTCACGCCGGGATCGGGGGGCAACAACAACGCCGACTTCGAGAACCCCCACGACGTGGAGCGGCAAAACCAGGGGAGTCGTTCCTCTTCTGGGCCCTCTGATACCAATTTGAGCGGCGGATGCACGCTTGCCAAACAACATGACTCCCATATTAAGGTAGTTCCGGAGATCGGAATCTAGTGCACAAGCCACGAGAATTGGTATGACAACGCGGTCAATAACGGTGCACTTCCAATCGATGCATCCAATAACGCGGATCTCGGTTACAGGTTCTAATCTGGCCTGACGGACCGACGCGCTAAAGGGGCCTCCCAATAGCTGGCGATCTGCTGCCACTCGCGCTCGGTTAGCGGCTGCGTTGCCAGTGCAATGCCAAAGCAGTCGCGGGCAGCCGCCGCGAGCGCCGCGATCGCCGCCTCGACCGATGGCAGGGTCAGTCCTGGGGGCGGCTGATCGCGCTCGCCAAACAGGCGCTCGGCCAAGGCAGGATTGGGGGCCAAGCGCATGGCGCCGTGCTGCAGTAGGGCCTGCCCCTGGCGCAACTGGGCGCTGCCGATGAGCTTGTAGCCCTCGCGCGTAACCAAATCCGCCCCGGTAGCCGTCCCGAAGCAGTGGGAATCGCGCGCGTAGCGCCGCCCGGCCGTGCCGTAATGCAGCGGGATGCCCAGCGATCGCCACCCCGCAATTAAAAACTGGCAGAGCGCGGTATAGGCCTGCTGGCGCTGCGGCGGTAGGCCTGAGGTCACCACGGCATAGGTGAGATCGCCTTGGTGCAACACAGCGCGCCCGCCCGTGGGGCGGCGGACGATTTCCAACCCTGCCGTACGGGCCAGCTGGTGCCAGTGCTGGGGCCAGCGGCGCTGGTGGTAGCCTAGCGAGATGGCTGGCGGGCGCCAGGTATAGAAACGCAAGCTGGGGGGCTGCCAGCCCTGCTGGTGCTGCGCCAGCAGCCAGCGGTCGATCGCCATCTGGGTGGCCCCATCCGAGCTCAGCGGCGGAATCCAGCGCCAGACGGCTCCCCGGGCGCGCTCGATCGCCACTCAGGCTGTCCCAAACTCGGCCTGCAAGCACTCGTCGTTGTCGTCGGCCACTGTGGCAACCAGCGTAATGGCGCGCGAGATCTCGCCCGGCGTCAGCCCCGCATTGGTGCGGTTGACGGCCACGACCGCTTGCTGGTTGAAAATGCTAAAGCACGCTTCAAAGGTATCGCTCCAGTTGAGCTCGAGCAGCTGGCGCATCAGGCGGGCTTCGTCGCGAGCCGGTAGCGACAGCACTGGCGACCAGACTGTCAGCGTGTCATCATCACTCTCGCCGGTCAGCCGCACCAAGACCTCAACGCTGCCGTAGCGAAACTTCCAAAGGTAGGCTTCGCTGCCGTGATTGACCATGGCGCTGTTGTCTTGCTCTAGCGCCGCAATCACGGTCTCGATCTGCTCGCGATGGGAGGTTTGGGCCTCGGCTGAGGCCAGCTCCGCCGAGACCGAGGCCGCAGCGGGATCGTCGTCCTGGGCGGCGGGATCCGCGTTTGAGGCTGGGGCGCTCATGGCACGCTCCTATTTGGCCGAGTCGCTAGCGCCTCAAAGCCTAACATCGGCCCGATGCCGCGGCTGGCGCGGAGGGATACAAAAAAGCGCCACAACGCATTGTGGCGCTGCGATCGCCTGCCGGCCTGCGCGCCGCTAGACGTCGTAGTAGAGGGCGAACTCGTAGGGGTGGGGGCGCAGGCGCAGGGGATTGACTTCGTTGTCGAGCTTGTACTCGATCCAGTTGTCGATGAAGTCGTCAGTGAAGACGCCCGAGCGCGTCAAAAAGCCGCGATCCTGGCTCAGGCTCTCGAGGGCTGATTCCAATGAGGCGGGGGTGGAGGGAATCTTGTTGAGTTCCTCAGGACTGAGGTCGTAGATATCCACATCGAGCGGATCGCCGGGCTCGATTTCGTTTTTGATGCCGTCAATGCCAGCACACAGCATGGCAGCAAATGCTAGGTAAGGGTTGCAGGTGGCATCGGGGCAGCGGAACTCGAGCCGCTTGGCTTTGGGCTTGTCCCCGGTAATGGGAATGCGGATGGCCGCCGAGCGGTTCCCTTGCGAGTAAGCCAAGTTGACCGGCGCCTCAAAGCCTGGGACCAGCCGCTTGTAGGAGTTGGTCGTTGGGTTGGCAAAGGCCAGCAGCGCCGGCGCATGCTGCAGGATGCCGCCAATGTAGTGGCGGGCCGTTTTGCTGAGATTGGCATAGCCCCCTTCGCCCCAGAACAGCGGTTCGCCGTTTTTCCAGATGGACTGGTGGGTGTGCATGCCAGAGCCGTTGTCATTAAAGATGGGCTTGGGCATGAAAGTGGCCGTTTTGCCGTAACGCTTGGCGACGTTTTTGATGATGTATTTGTAGGTCATCAAATTGTCGGCCGTCTCCACCAGCGGGGCAAACTTAAAGCCCAGCTCGCCCTGGCCGCCGCTGGCGACTTCGTGGTGGTGCTTTTCCACAGGCACGCCGCACTCGGCCATGGTCAGCAGCATTTCGGTGCGGATGTCGTGCAGGCTGTCGGTAGGGGAGGTGGGGAAATAGCCTTCCTTGTAGCGCGGCTTGTAGCCCAGGTTGCCGCCTGCTTCTTCGCGCCCGGAGTTCCAGCGCCCTTCAATGCTGTCGACGCTGTAGAAGCATTCGTTTTCGCGCTGATCGAAGCGAACGTCATCGAAGATGAAAAACTCTGGCTCGGGGCCAAAGAAAGCGGCATCGCCAACGCCACTGTTTTGGAGGAACTCGACGGCTTGCTGGGCGATGGCACGCGGGTCGCGATCGTAATATTGGCCGGTGCGCGGCTCTTTAATGCTGCAGATCATGCTGAGCGTTTTCTCTTGCATGAACGGATCGATCCAAGCCGTTTTGGGATCGGGCACCATGGCCATATCCGATTCGTTGATATCTTTCCAGCCCCGAATGCTGGACCCATCGAATAGGATGCCGTCGGTAAACGAATCTTCCTCGAGCTGATCGTGATAGATCGTAAAGTGCTGCCAAATACCGGGCAGATCGATGAATTTGAGATCGATAATCTTGATACCTTCGTCCCGAATCATTTTCAGGACGTCTTGCGGCGTTTCGGGCATGGGTGGCTCCTTGCAGTCAGCTCGCTTGTACTGCGCCACATCCTATGGATAGGGCAATTCCACGTTTGTATCGCTTGTTACAGAACTATACATTCGGCAACCTGCGCCGCGCGAGTGCCATCAGGCGGCGCCGCTCGGCGGCACAGGGCCTCACTTGAAGGGCAAAGTTCGCGCCCGCCCAAGCGCCACGCGCAGCGGCTTTCCCTATAGGATCGGTGGCAGCAGTCGCAATACCAACGACATCCTGTAGCGAGGACCGACCCATGCGGGACGCAGTTACGAGCCTCATTTGGGACTACGACGTCACCGGCCGTTACTTCGATCAGGCTGCCATCGAGCGCCTCCAGGCTTACTTTCAATCCGGCACGGATCGCATTACGGCGGCATCGGCCATCAACGTGAATGCAGCCGAAATTGTCAAATCGGCTGCTTCCCAGCTGTTCGATGAGGTGCCCGAGCTCATCCGCCCCGGCGGCAACGCCTATACCACCCGCCGTTACTCGGCGTGCCTGCGGGATATGGACTACTACTTGCGCTATGCCAGCTACGCGCTAGTGGCCGGCGATCCCGACGTCCTCGACGAGCGCGTCCTCGAGGGGTTGCGCGAGACCTATAACTCGCTGGGCGTTCCCATTGCGCCCACCATCCAAGGCATCGACATCATGCGGCGTTCGGTCAAAGAGCGCGCCCAACAAGCCGGCGTGGAAAACACCTCCGTGGTGGACATGCCCTTCCAGCACCTGATCCGCACCCTGAGCGAAGAAGACGTCTGAGCGGGTCAGTCTCCAACCCTGGCGCAGGCACTCGCACCAGCCGGGAGCGAGAGCATGGCGAGCGTTCGGGTCCAGGGGCTGAGCTGCCGCTTTGAAGGAGCGGCCGCCGTCGAGGACATCACCTTCGAGGTGCCCGATGGCGAGCTGTGGGTGTTAGTAGGCCCCTCCGGTTGTGGCAAATCGACGATCCTACGCGCGATCGCGGGGCTGACGCCGATCGCTGCCGGCACGCTCGCCATCGGCGGCGAAGCGGTTAACGGCGTTCCGGCGCGGGCGCGCGATGTGGCCATGGTGTTCCAGAACTACGCGCTCTACCCGCACATGACAGTTGCCCAGAACCTGGGATTCGGCCTGCGCATGCGCGGCTGCGATCGCGCCACCCGGAACCGCCAGATCGATTGGGTCGCCCAGACGCTGGGCATCGGCCACCTGCTCCGGCGCAAGCCCGGCCAACTCTCGGGCGGCCAGCAGCAGCGCGTGGCGCTAGGCCGCGCGATCGCGCGGCGGCCGCGCGCCTTTTTGCTCGACGAGCCGCTCTCCAATCTGGACGCGCAGCTGCGCGATGAAACCCGCGCGGAACTCAAAACGCTGCACCGCCAGCTCGGTATTACCACCCTCTACGTCACCCACGACCAGCTTGAGGCCATGACGCTGGCGGATCGGCTGGTGGTCCTCGAGCGCGGTCGGATCCAGCAGCTCGGCACGCCCGAGGCCGTCTACGCGCGACCGGCCAATCGCACGGTGGCTGCCTTTTTGGGCAGCCCGCCCATGAATTTGCTGGCGGCCACCTACAGTCAGGGCAGCTTGCAGATCGGTGATCGCGGCATCCCGGTGCCGCCGGCTCTACAGCGGGCGCTAGCATCCTACGCCGGCCAGCGCCTGACCGTCGGCATTCGCCCCGAGCGCTTGCGACTGGCCGACGAAGCCGATCCGGCTGGCGATGGGGGCTTGGCAGGCTGGATTGAGGTTATCGAGCCGCTGGGTCGGGAGGTGCGGCTGCGCGTCCGACTGCCAGCCGAAGCGGGCGCGCTCGATCTGTTTGCGCCGGCCGGGTGGCAAGGTTACCCCGGCGATCACGTAAACCTCAGTTTCGATCCGGGGGAGCTGTTTGCCTTTGATGGCGCCACTGGCGCCCGCTGCTACCCGCCCGATCTTGGCTAGGCGCTCGCCCCATGCCCGCTGGCGCGCTATCGTTCCAGATACCCCCCCAATGAACGAATAACCATGAGCGAAACGGACTTCCACGAGACGCTGCATTGGACCCCCCAAGCCCGGGCTAAGCTCAAAAACGTCCCCTTTTTCGCTCGCGCGCAGGCTCGCAAGCGCATCGAGCAGCTAGCTCGGGCTAGCGAAGACGGAACAGTGACGGTCGAGCTGGTCGAGCGCGCTCGGGCCGAATCCGGTCAATAGTGGGGCTGCGCGCGCCATAATGGGAGGCGTTGAGCCAGCAGACCGCTGCTGAGGCGGCCTTGGAGCGGGCAAGCCACCCGGATGCTGAGTGCGATGTCGCCATCGTCGGCGGTGGCGTTGTTGGAGCAACGCTGGCAGCCGCGCTCGCCAATGCGGGCTTTGAGGTCGCCATTATTGAGGCGCGATCGCTGGCCCAGGCCCTGGCAGGGGCCCAAGCTTACGTCCTGTCGTATCTCTCCAGCTGCATCCTGCAAAACATCGGCATTTGGGAGCGGCTGCATCCCCAGATTGCCGCCTTTCGGTGCATTCACCTCAGCGACGCCCACCGCGCCAACAGCGTTCGCTTCCGGCCGCAGGATTTAGGGCGGCCCGCCGAGGCACTGGGGTACGTGGCCGAACACCGCCCCCTATTGGGCGAGCTGCAGGCAGCCCTCAAAGCCTCGCCGCGCGTGCAGTGGTGGGCGCCGGCGCGCGCCACTGCCATCTCGCGCGGGCAAGGCTCTGTCGGGTTGGAGCTAGCATGCGAGCGTGATCGCTACCGCTTGCGGGCGCGCTTGCTGGTTGGGGCGGATGGGGCGCGCTCGCGCATCCGCCAGCAAGCTGGCATCGGGACGTGGGGCTGGGCCTACTGGCAATCCTGCGTTGCCGCCATCGTGCAGCCCGAGCGCCCCCCGCACGGGACAGCCTTTGAGAGCTTTTGGCCCAGCGGCCCCATGGGAATGCTGCCGCTGCCGGGCAACCGCTACCAAGTCATCTGGACGGCGCCGCACCCCCAGGCCCGCGCCCTGCACGCGGCCAGCGCTCGCGCGTTTGCAGCAACGCTGGAGCAGCGAGCCGGCCGGACCCTGGGCCGTGTCTCGCTGGCGGGCGAGCGCGGGCTGTTTCCGCTGCAGCTGATGCAGAGCGAGCGTTACGCCGGCGATCGCGTGGCCCTGGTGGGCGACGCCGCGCACCGCTGCCATCCGGTCGGCGGCCAGGGCCTGAATCTGGGCATCCGCGATGCAGCGGCGCTGGCACAAGTCCTGCAGGGCGCCCGCCAAGCGGGGGATGACATCGGCGATCGCTCGGTGCTGGCGCGCTACGAGCGCTGGCGCCAGCGCGAGAACCGCACCATCCTGGGCGCCACCGACCTGCTCGATCGACTGTTTTCCAACGAGTGGCTGCCGGCTGTCGCTACGCGGCAACTGGGCCTGCAGGCGCTGCACCAGCTGGCCCCGGTCCGAGCGCAGGCGCTGCAGCTCATGGCCGGGCTCAACGGCGAGCTGCCGCAATTGGCCCGCTCACCCCATCCCTAGCTGTTGGGCTTGCTGGTAGACTTTGCCTTCGGTGAGCAAGGCGTGGGCAATGGCAACCTCCACCTGCTGCATGTCGCGCAAGTCTTTGGCCCCCAGGGTGCCCATGCTCGTCGCGATCGCGCCGTGCAGGTTGTGCGTGCCGTCATCGAGCTGCGCCGGCCCCACCAGAATGTGCGCTAGCGAGCCCGTGGTGCCCACGCGCACGCGCGTCCCGCGCGGCAAGACCGGGCTGGGCGTGGCCATGCCCCAGTGAAAGCCTTGACCGGGGGCCTCGGCGGCCCGCGCCAAGGGCGAGCCGATCATGACCGCGTCCGCGCCGCAGGCAAGGCACTTGGCGATGTCGCCGCCAGTCACCAACCCGCCATCGGCCAGCACAGTGACCTGATTGCCCGTTTCGCGGTAGTGGTCTTCGCGGGCGGCCGCGCAGTCGGCGATCGCGGTTGCTTGCGGCACGCCCACCCCCAACACGCCGCGCGAAGTGCAAGCGGCACCCGGCCCGATGCCCACCGCAATGCCGGCAGCACCGGCTTGCATGAGCTCACGCGCGACCTCGTAGGTGACGCAGTTGCCCACTACCACCGGCATGGGCATTTGCTGGCAAAAGGCGGCCAGATCGAGCGGCTCCACCGCTTCCGCCGCCAAGTGGGCGGTCGAGACTACCGTTGCTTGGACGAAGGTCAGATCGGCGCCGGCCCGCGCAATGGTCTCACCGAACCGGATTGCCCCAGCGGGAGTTACGCTCACGGCAGCTAAACCGCCTGCCGCTTTAATCTCGGCAATGCGGCGCTCGATCAGCTCGGGCATCACAGGCTGCGCGTACAGCTCCTGCATGAGCCCGACGAACTCTGAGTTATCGACCGAGGCGATGCGCGCCAGGACTGCCTCAGGTTGCTCGTAGCGCGTTTGGACGCCCTCTAGGTTGAGCACGCCCAGGGCCCCATGCTGCGACAGCAGAGTCGCCATGCGCCCATCAACTACGCTATCCATTGCGCTGGCAACAATGGGAATTTGGCGCTCGAGCTCGCCAACCTGCCAGCGCGTGTCGGCCAGGCTGGCATCGAGCGTGCGCCTGCCCGGCACCAGCGCGATCTCATCGATGCCGTAGGCGCGGCGCGCCTGCTTGCCGCGACCGATTGCAATGCCCTCGCCTGCGTTCATAGCAATGCCCTGCCGCGGCCCATGTCCGTCAAACCGTGCGCTCGGCCCTCAAGCGGCTATCCCTGCCCGTCGGGCCAGCCGGCAGCTGCAGGCAGGAGACGCACGCTCGCAGCGTTCGATTAGCATACCAAACGGCCGAGGTTACTAGCCAGGCCGTTGCGCTCCTGGAACCGGGAACCTCAGGCGGGATAGATGCGCAAGCGCCGGTGGGGATCGTCGCCGTAGCTATCGGAGGAGAGCCGGTAGTGCTCGGCAAGCTCGTGCTGCATGCGGCGGATCTTGGCCGAGCGCGGCAGCAACTCCACCGGCTGTCCCTTGGGCAGGACGATCTGCTCCACTGCCAAGCGGGCTTCTTCTAGGGCTTCGATCTCATCGTCACTGCCGCTTTGCGAAAATAAGCGCAAATCGGTGGACTCGGGCACTTGGGCGTCATCGGCATGGGTCAATCGCCGCAGCGCCCGCGCAATCTGCGAGCTGGAGTTGGATTTGACCGTATAGATGGGCAAATCCCGATTTTTGGCAATTTGGCGGATCTTGGCGTGGTTTTTGACCTGCGATCGCAGCGCCAAGATGGCATCGGCACTGCCGGCATCTTTAGTTAGCACCACCGGCAGCTCCAGCACCTCCAGCACGCGCTCGATTTGATTGCGGCTGATGCTGTAGGGATAAACGCAAACCGACGTATCTTCCCCGTTGGGACCGGCAGCGGGCTCCCGCTCGCCAACGGCAGCAGGGTCCGATTGGGCCAGCAGCTGTTCGAAATCGGGGCGGCTGGGCGTGCCTGCCTGGGGCACCGGTTGCATGCGACCTGTCGCCCGCAGGCCCGTGGGCCGCTCGGGGACGGGGTCGCTTTTGGGATCGCCCCCGAACGGGGTCTGGGATTGTTGCGGCAGCTCGCGCGTAATGACGGGGTGGCCGCGCTCGTTGAGGGCTCGCACTTGCGGCTCGGGGTCCCGGCCGCGCAGCAGCCGATCAACGGTGTCAGCAACGTCTTGGTGGACGACCCAACGCTGCCGCTCTAGCATCTCGATGGCGATCTCGAAGGTCGGGGGCGCTTTGCGCTCGAGGACGGCTTTTTGCGAGCCGCGCCGCTTGGACTCCTCATCGCTGAGCGTGACGGATTCGATCCCGCCGATCAAATCCGAGAGCGTGGGGTTTTTGATCAGGTTCTCCAGGTGGTTGCCGTGGGCGGTGCCCACCAGCTGGACGCCGCGCTCGGCGATGGTTCGGGCCGCTAGCGCTTCCGGCTCGGTCCCGATCTCGTCGATGACGATGACCTCAGGCATGTGATTTTCCACCGCCTCGATCATGACCTGGTGCTGCTGCTCGGGGCGCGGGACCTGCATCCGCCGGGCGCGGCCGATGGCGGGATGGGGGATGTCGCCATCGCCGGCGATTTCGTTGGAGGTGTCGATGATGACCACGCGCTTGCCCAGATCGTCGGCCAAAACGCGCGCGATCTCGCGCAAGGCGGTGGTTTTGCCCACGCCCGGGCGCCCCAGCATCAGCAGCGAGCGGCCCGTCTCGACCAGATCGCGGATGGTGGCGATGGTGCCGAACACCGCCCGACCGATCCGGCACGTTAGCCCCACAATCTCCCCCGAACGATTGCGAATGGCGCTGATGCGGTGGAGCGTGCGCTCGATGCCGGCCCGGTTGTCGCCGGTGAACATGCCCACGCGATCGCTGCAGTACTGCAAGTCGGCCTGCGAGACGGGGGCCTCGCTCAAAGCCTCGACCTCGCCGCCCTCAAAGCGAGCCTCGGGCGGGCGCCCCAGATCCATGACCACCTCGATTAGGCGATCACGGGCACTGTGCTGCCGCAGCTGAGCTTGCAGCTGCGGCGGCAGGCTATCGAGCAAGGCATCGAGATCGTCGGTAACCTCGACCTCCCGAGCCTCCTCGCTCCCCGATGGACGCGATTCGCTAGCGGCAGCGTTGCGCTCGTTGGACTCAACCATAACTAGTAGCCAGCAGCGGGACTCGCCATGGGCCGAGCGCGCGCCCGGAGCGCTCAGCCCGCCGAAGCGGCTGCCAGCTCAGCCGGCAGGCGCTCGGGGGGCAAAACGGCTGCTTTGAGCTGCGACACCAATGCTTGGGCCTGCGCGACGGCTCGCTCGCACAGTTGCGGGCACTGCTCGAGCTGCACATAAGGGCGGTTGGCATCAAGGTTGCGCTGGTTGAGGGCCTCGAGTTCTGCCAGCACGGGCGATAGAAGCGAGCGCGCGTAACTGCCGTAGGCAATGCCAGCAGCTGGCGGTAGCGAGTTCCCCTGGGATCCGCTCAACAACCCTGCTTCGGCTAATTTGGTAACGGTGTGCTGGTTCGTTCCGCCTGCCAGCTGAACGTAGCCAGGCAGCGAGCCGGCCAGCACCTTGCGGGCTAGCTTGAGCGAGGCACGCGCCGTTCCCACCCCAATATCGCCACTCATGGGGCGCCCGTCTGTTTGCCAAATTAGCGCATGCGGCGCCGGCAGCACCATCCGGGCCAGCGATCGCAGATAGTCAAGCAGCTGCGGGCCATCGGGGCAGCTGATGGCGAGCAGCTTGAGGCAGTGGCGGTAGGGCTCGAGGGCCGACAGCAGCGCTCGAAACTCGCGCTCTCGGCCCACCTGGGTATGGATTTCGATCGCGTCGATCTCGCCGCTGGCCAGCTGCGGGCTCAGCGCTTGCGGCGTTACTTGATACGAGCGCGTTTGGATGAGCTGGCTCGGACAGACGGGCAGGCAGCGACCGCAGCCGTAGCAGCGCTGCGCGATGACGCCGGCGCTGCCATGGGCTTGTGCCTGGAAGGTGATGGCCTCGGCCGGGCAGGCCGCAATGCAGGGCTGCGGGCAGGCAGGTGGGCAAGCCGTGACATCGAACTCGGCTTTGCGAAAGTGGGGATCGTCGCCGTCGTTGAGGCTGACCATGAGCCAAGGTCGCGGCTGACCGGTTGGTGCTAGCCGCTGGGCGGCTTGCACCCCTTCGCGGGCTGCCGCAATCGCCGCCGGATCGGCGGCGACATCGATGCAGTCAGCACCGGCCAGCGCGTACGCCAGGCTCAAGCTGCGAACGGCCGGCTGGTGCTGGTAGCTGGCGCCGCAGATGAGCTTGAACCAGTGTCCTTGTTGCAGAGCCTGCAGCGGTTGGGGTCGTTCGGTCACGCCTAGAGGAGCGGAACAGCGCCGCTGGCAGGAGAGGGTTGCTTTTAGTCTGCCAAACGTCGGGGGCGGTGTCAGGGATGGGGCTAGCTCGCCGGGGCAGCGAGCTGCTCGCGCAGCGGCACCCAGCGAAAAGCGCGATCGCCGCCAATTTCGACCACAACTCGAACGCGGGGCTCCCGTTGCGGCAGCTTGCAGAGGTAGTCCCATTCCAGCCGCGACAGAATGAAACCCTCGATCAGCCACAGCAGCAGTCCTTTGCTGTTAGCGGGCAGGGCATCCAGCTGCGTTTGCACGATGGGCGGAACGTAGTAAATATCGCCCACTGCAGCCTCGCGGCCGATGTTCTTTTTGCCCAGAAAGGGCGGACGGACGCCGTGGGTGTCGGTTAAGTAGCTGGGTAAATCGCCCAAGCTCTTAGCGCTCAGGTGCAGGCTGTGGTAGCCGGCGGCGCGCAGGCGCCGCTGGTAGCGTCCCTCATAACCGCCCTCGAGGGGCGTATAAACCCCCAAGGTTCCTTCGCGCTCGAGGTCCCGCAGGAACGCTTTCCCCGCTGTCAGTAGTGGCATGGCCTTACAAACCGCTAAACCGCTTGCGGCCCGATTGTAATTGGGCGCCGGTATCGTCCAACAGCCATTGCACCGAACGGGGGCGAGCGCTATAATGGCTTCTCGCCGTTCAGAGCCGAGAGGGCTTTGAGCCCGGGTTGCGCTAGCGGCCTTCCCGTCGCAACCGGGGCAGTAGCGGCCGCCGTTGCTTGAGTGCTGCGGGCTGCCCGAGCGAAACGCAGTCTTGATGGCTGGAGCGCCGGGGACCCCAGGCATGAGGGCCCACCCCAGCCAGCTCCGGTCGGGCAATCGCATCGGCCACTGCCGCCGGCCTCGGGCCGGCAAGCGCCAGCGACGGTTGACAGCAGTCGGTAAGGCGGCTGCAGCGGCTCGGGCAGGCCGCATTAGCCAGGCCCGTTCCCTATCAGGTGATCGGGTTCGTATCGAGCGAGAGGATTGCCGCATGTCTGTGGGGCTTTTGGGCGAAAAACTCGGCATGACCCAAATTTTCGAATCAGAGCAGGGAACGGCCATCCCCGTAACCGCCATTCAGGCCGGGCCCTGTACGGTGACCCAAATCAAAACCGAGGCCAGCGATGGCTACAACGCCATTCAGCTGGGCTACGGCGAGACCAAGCCCAAGGCATTGACCCGGCCCGAGAGCGGTCACCTGCAAAAGTCGGGGGCACCGCCGCTGCGCCATCTGAAAGAGTATCGGACTGCGCAGGCCGAGGGGTTTGAGCTGGGCCAGCAGCTCACGGCCGAGCGCTTCGAGGCGGGCCAAACCGTTGATGTTAAAGGCATCAGTATCGGGCGCGGCTTTGCCGGTTACCAGAAGCGGCACAATTTCAGCCGCGGCTCCAAAACCCACGGCTCCAAAAACTACCGGCATCCGGGCGCCATCGGACCGGGGTCTACTCCCGGACGCGTTTATCCGGGCTCGCGCATGGCGGGCCGCATGGGGGGCAAACCCGTCACCGTGCGCAAGCTCAAAATCGTGCGCGTGGACCCGGAGCGCAACCTGCTGTTAGTCAAAGGCGCGGTACCGGGCAAGCTCGGGGGCGTGCTCAGCATTGCGCCCAGCAACATTGTCGGCGGCGTTAGCGCCGACGCATAGCTAAGGCAACGGTGCAGTCATGGTCGATTGTGCGGTCAAAAATTGGGAGGGAGAAGCCGTCGGGACAGCCTCGCTCGAGCTGAAGGTGGCTCCAGCCGGAACGGCTTCGCACATCGTCCACCGGGCGCTGGTCCGGCAGCGCACCAACGCTCGCCAGGGCACGGCCTCGGCCAAAACCCGCTCTGAAGTCCGGGGCGGCGGCCGCAAGCCCTGGCGGCAGAAAGGAACGGGGCGTGCGCGCGCCGGCTCGATGCGATCGCCGCTGCGCAAAGGTGGCGGGGTCATCTTTCCGCCCAAGCCGCGGAATTTTGCGCTCAAAATGAATCGCAAGGAGCTGCGGCTGGCGCTGCGGACGGCCCTGCAGAGCCGCAGCGACGAGCTGACGGTCGTCCAAGACTTTAGCGAGCAGCTGCCGCAACCCAAGACCCAAACCTTGGTTGCGGCCCTCCAGCGCTGGGGCCTGGATCCCCAGGCCAAAATCTTGATGCTGCTGCCCCAGATCCCGCAGCCGCTTTATCTATCGGCGCGCAACGTCCCCAACCTCAAACTGCTGCGGGCCGATGCCCTCAATGTCTACGACCTGCTCGATGCCGACAGCCTCGTGGCCACCCCCGAAGCGCTGGCAACGATTCAGGAGGTCTATCAATGACCGAATCCGATGCCCGCAACCTCATCGACCTGGTGCGGCAGCCCATCGTGACCGAAAAAGCGATGCTGCAGCTCGAGGACAACAAGTACGTCTTCGATGTCGCTCGCTCGGCAACCAAGCCCCAGATTCGGGCAGCGATCGAGCGCTTGTTCGCTGTCTCGGTCATTAAGGTCAATACGCAGCGCCCGCCGCGCAAAAAACGCCGGGTGGGTCGCTACGCCGGCTACAAGCCGCAGTACAAGCGCGCAATCGTCACCTTGGCTGCCGGCGACGCCATCCAGCTCTTTCCCGAGGTTTGACCCCGCTTGCCGCCGTTTGTTGGAAGCACCGTTATGGGTACTCGCTCCTATCGCCCCCACACCCCCGGCACCCGCCACGCGGTCGTCCCCGACTTTGCCGAGATCGAGCGCAAAAAGCCGGAGAAATCGCTCACCAAGTACAAGCACCGCCGCCAGGGGCGCAACAACCGCGGCGTCATCACCAGCCGCCGCCGCGGCAGCGGCCACAAGCGCCGCTACCGCTACATCGACTTTCGGCGCGACAAGCACGACATCCCCGGCACCATCCAAGCGATCGAGTACGACCCCAACCGCAACGCCCGCATTGCGCTGGTGGTGTATCGGGATGGCGACAAGCGCTACATCTTGGCGCCGGCCGGGGTCCAGGTGGGCCGCACCATCATGGCCGGCCCCCAAGCACCGCTCGAGGATGGCAACGCCCTGCCGCTGAGCCAAATCCCCATGGGGACCGACGTTCACAACGTCGAGCTCTACCCTGGTCGGGGCGGACAGATGGTGCGCGCCGCTGGGGCGGCAGCGCGCGTCGTTGCCAAAGAGGGCGACTACGTTACCCTCGATCTGCCCTCGCGCGAGATGCGCATGGTGCGCCAGGAGTGCTGCGCCACGCTCGGGCGCGTGGGCAACATCGAGCACCGCAACCTCAACCGCGGCCAAGCCGGGCGATCGCGGCATCTGGGGCGGCGTCCGGTCGTGCGCGGTAGCGTCATGAATCCGGTCGACCACCCCCACGGTGGTGGGGAAGGTCGGGCCCCCATCGGGCGCGAACATCCGGTTACCCCTTGGGGCAAGCCCACTGTGGGCTCCAAAACCCGCAAAAAGAAACCCAGCGATGCGCTCATCGTGCGCCGCCGGCGCGGGCGGCGGCGCGGCTAGCGCCCAAACGCTTGCGCCCTTGCAGTTACTGCGCGATTTGCCATGCCTCGTTCGCTCAAAAAAGGACCCTTCGTTGACGACGGCCTGCTGACCAAAATCGAGCGGCTCAACGCCAACGAACAGCAGCAAGTCATCAAGACCTGGTCGCGGGCCTCGACCGTGCTGCCGCAGATGGTGGGGCATACCATCGCGGTTCACAACGGCCGCCAGCACGTCCCCATCTTCATCACCGATCAGATGGTGGGGCACAAGCTGGGCGAGTTCGCCCCCACCCGCACGTTCCGCGGCCACGCCAAAGACGATCGCAAAGGGCGCCGCTAGGGCGACCCCACTTAGGAGACAGCCATGGCGGCAGAGACGGCAACGGAAGTCAAAGCGACCGCACGCTACATCCGCATGTCCCCCCACAAGGTCAGGCGCGTTCTGGACCAGATCCGCGGTCGCTCCTACCGCGAGTCGCTGATCGTGTTGGAGTTCATGCCCTATCGGGCCTGCGATCCGGTGCTGAAAGTGCTGCGCTCGGCAGCGGCCAATGCCGAGCACAATGCGGGCTGGGATCGGGCCCAGCTGACCGTCACCCAGGCTTACGCCAACGAAGGGCCCATCCTCAAGCGCTATCGCCCCCGGGCGCAGGGGCGCGCCTACCAAATCAAAAAGCCCACCTGCCACATCACAGTGGCACTCGCCCAACCTGAAGGCAGCACCTGAAGCGGCATCCCGGACGACGCGCAAGGGAGACTCTCGTGGGACAAAAAATCCACCCCAACGGCTTTCGCCTCGGCTACACCAAAGATCACCTCTCGCGCTGGTACGCCGATGCCCGGCGCTATCCCGAGCTGGTACGCGAGGATAACGCCATTCGCGAATACATCAACAACCAGCTCAGCAACGCTGGCATCTCGGCAACGCGGATCGAGCGCAAGGCCGAGCAGATCGATCTCGAGATCCGCACGGCCCGGCCCGGGGTGGTCGTCGGCCGCGGCGGCAGCGGCATCGAGAACTTGCGCGTTGGCCTGCAGGGGCTGCTGGGCAGCGATCGCCAGATCCGCATCAACGTCGTTGAGGTGCCGCGCGTGGATGCCGATGCCGTGCTGGTCGCCGAGTACGTGGCGCAGCAGCTGGAGCGGCGCGTATCGTTTCGGCGGGTGATCCGCCAAGCCATCCAGCGCGCTCAGCGCGCCGAGGTGCAAGGCATCAAGCTGCAGATTGCCGGCCGCCTCAATGGCTCCGAGATCGCGCGTACCGAGTGGAGCCGCGAGGGGCGCGTGCCGCTGCATACCCTGCGGGCCGATGTCGACTACGCCTACCGCGCCGCCCGAACCGCCTACGGGATCATCGGCGTCAAGGTCTGGCTGTTCAAAGGCGAGATTCTGCCCGATACCGAACCCCAAGCCCCCGAAGAAGCTGGGGCCCTCCCGCGCCGCTAGTTACCTCGTTCAGCGAACTACCATGCTCAGTCCCCGACGCGTTCGATACCGCAAAAAGCAGCGCGGCCGCCTCAAGGGCATGGCCCAGCGCGGCAACCGCGTCAACTTTGGCGACTACGGGCTCCAGGCCACCGAGCCGGCCTGGATTACGGCCCGCCAGCTCGAGGCGGCCCGCCGCGCGATGAACCGCTACTTCCGGCGCGGTGGCAAGATCTGGATCCGGGTATTTCCGGACAAGCCCGTCACCATGCGGCCGGCCGAGACGCGCATGGGGGCTGGCAAGGGCAACCCCGAGTACTGGGTGGCGGTGGTCAAACCCGGCCGCATCCTGTTCGAAATTGCCGGCATCCAGCACGATACGGCCCAAGAGGCCATGCGCTTGGCAGCCCAGAAGCTGCCCATCAAAACCAAAGCCATCTCGCGCGAGCAGGAGCAGATCTAGCCATGGCACTCCCCCGAGTTGAAGACGCCCGACAAATGGACGATGGCGAGCTAGCCGAAGCGATTGTGGCCGCCAAGCAGAAGCTGTTCGACCTGCGCCTGCAGCAGGCCACGCAAAACCTGGAAAAAACGCACGAGTTCAAGCACACCAAGCACTGGCTGGCCCAGCTGATGACTGTCGAGCGCGAACGTCAGCTGGCTGCCGGCAGTGCTGCAAGCCGCCGCTAGTCGAGGTTAAGCACGACGCACTATGGCAGCCAAACAACGGGTCGGACGGGTGGTCAGCAACAAAATGGACAAAACGGTGGTGGTCGTCACCGAGAATCGGGCGCCCAGCCGCAAGTACGGCAAAACCATGGCCTTGACCAAGCGCTTCAAAGCGCACGACGAAAGCAACCAGTGCCAGGAAGGCGATCACGTGCGCATCCGCGAGACGCGACCGCTCAGCCGGACCAAGCGCTGGGTTGTCGAGTCCGTGCTGGCTAGCAGCTCCTCCGCTTAGCACCCCCACAGAATCGAGCGAACCGTGATCCAGCAAGAATCCCAACTCAAAGTGGCCGATAACAGCGGCGCCCGCCGGTTGCAGTGCCTGCGCGTTTTGGCTGGCGGCAACTGTCCCTACGCTGGCATCGGGGACGAGGTCATCGCCGTGGTCAAGGAGGCGCTGCCCAACGCCACCATCCGCAAATCCGACATCGTGCGGGCCGTAATCGTGCGCACCCAGAACAACCTCAGGCGCCCCAGCGGCATGAGCATCCGCTTCGATGACAATGCCGCCGTTTTGGTCAACACCGATGGCAGCCCCCGCGGCACTCGCGTCTTTGGCCCCATCGCCCGCGAGCTGCGCGAGCGCAGCTTTACCCGCATCGTTTCGCTGGCACCGGAGGTGATCTGATGGCAGCTCGCAAAGCGCACAAACTGCACGTCAAGCAAGGCGACAGCGTCCAGGTAATTGCCGGCCAGGACAAGGGCAAGGTGGGCCAAGTTCAGCGCGCCCTGCCCCAAGAGCGCAAAGTGGTCGTTGAGGGCGTCAACGTTAAAACCAAGCACCGCAAGCCCCAGCAGCAGGGCGAGAGCGGGCAGATCCAAACCTTTGAGGCCCCCATCGATAGCTCCAACGTCATGCTCTACTCCAACCAGTACGCCTGCGCCAGCCGCATTGCCCACACCTACGCCGAGGACGGCCGCAAGGTGCGCATGCTCAAAAAGACAGGAGAGATCCTCGACTAGCCGCGGCCATTGCCATGACCCAACGATTGAAAGCGCAATACCAGCAAACCATCATCCCCAAGCTGCGGGACGAGTTTGGCTATCGCAACCTCCATCAGGTGCCGAAAGTGCAAAAGGTGACCGTCAACCGCGGTCTGGGCGAGGCAGCGCGCAATGCCAAAGCGCTTGAGGCCTCCATGAACGAGCTCGCCACCATTACCGGTCAAAAGCCGGTGGTGACGCGCGCCCGCAAGGCCATTGCCGGGTTCAAAATCCGCGAGGGCATGTCCATTGGATTGATGGTGACGCTGCGGCGGGAGCGCATGTACGCCTTTCTCGACCGGCTGATGAACCTGGCACTGCCGCGGATCCGAGACTTTCGCGGCGTCAGCCCCAAAAGCTTTGACGGCCGAGGCAACTACACCCTAGGCATCCGCGAGCAAATCATTTTCCCCGAGATCGAGTACGACAGTATCGATCGCATCCGCGGCATGGACGTTGCCATCGTGACCACCGCTTCCAGCGATGAAGAAGGGCGCGCGCTGCTGCGCGAGCTGGGCATGCCCTTTCGCACGAGCTAACCAGGCAAGGTCGCAGGAAATCGAGCGAGATCGCCTATGGCACCGACAGACACGATCGCGGACATGCTGACCCGCATTCGCAATGCCTGCATGGTCCGGCACGAGAGCACCGTCGTTCCCGCCACCAAAATGAACCGCCGCATCGCCGATGTGCTCAAGGCGGAAGGGTTCATTAGCGACTGCGAAGAGATTGGCGAGGGGGTGCGGCGCGAGATCGCCATCGCGCTCAAATACAAAGGGCGCAACCGCCAGCCCGCGATCGCCAACCTCCAGCGCGTCAGCCGCCCCGGGTTGCGGGTGTACTACAACCGCAAGGAGCTGCCCCGGGTACTGGGCGGCATCGGCATTGCCATCATCTCCACCTCCAGCGGGGTGATGACAGCACGCGAAGCCCGCAACCGCGGCATTGGCGGCGAAGTTCTCTGTTACGTTTGGTAGTCCCGTAAGCGCAAGGAGCTCGCGCGATGTCACGCATTGGCAAGCGTCCCATCCCCCTTCCGGAGGGCGTCAGCGTCGAAATTGAGGGGCGGCAGGTGACCGTCAAAGGCCCCAAGGGCGAGCGGACGCGCCAGCTCCCGGCCAAAGCGAGCTTGGAGCAGGCCGATGGCACGCTCCACGTCCGGCGGCAGGACGACTCGCGGACGGCGCGCGAGCGCCACGGCCTAACGCGCACGCTGGTGGCCAACATGGTGCATGGCGTCTCGCAGGGCTTTACCCAGCGCCTGCAGTTGCAGGGCGTGGGCTATCGCGCCCAAGTCCAGGGGCGGACGCTCGTGCTCAACGTGGGCTTTAGCCAACCGGTCCAGATCGAGCCCCCTGAGGGGATTGATTTGGCTGTCGAGGGCAACGCCACCATCGCCGTTAGCGGCATCGATAAAGAAACCGTCGGCAACCTAGCGGCCAAGATCCGCGACGTTCGCCCCCCAGAGCCCTACAAGGGCAAAGGCATTCGCTACCAGGACGAGCGCATCCGACGCAAAGCCGGCAAAGCAGGAAAATAAACCGCCATGAGCCTCACGCGCCGAAACGCCACTCGCAGGCAGCTGCTGGCCCGCCGCCACCAGCGGGTTCGCCAGCGCATCAGCGGCACGGCCCAGCGACCGCGCCTGTCCGTCTTTCGCTCCGGGCAGCACATTTACGCCCAAGCGATCGACGACACGCGCCACCACACCCTGGCAGCCGCCTCCACCCTGGACCGGCAGCTGCGCGAGCAGTATCCGGCCAAAGCCACCTGCGAAACCGCGGCCGTGGTGGGCCAGCTCCTTGCCGAGCGGGCCCGCCAGCAAGGAATCCAGCAGGTGGTGTTCGATCGCGGCGGCCATCGCTACCACGGCCGGGTCAAGGCCTTGGCGGATGCGGCGCGCGAGGGCGGGCTGCAGTTCTAGTCCCCAATCCGAGCGAGGAACGCCGTATGGCAAAGCGCAACAGCCGAACCAAGGAAAAAGAGACGGACTTTCAGGAGCGCGTCGTCCAGATCCGCCGCGTGAGCAAGGTCGTCCAGGGCGGCAAAAAGCTCAGCTTTCGGGCGATCGTGGTCGTGGGAGACGGCAAAGGCCAGGTGGGCGTGGGCGTTGGCAAGGCCAGCGACGTCATCGGCGCCGTCCGCAAAGGGATCGCCGAAGGCAAAAAGCAAGCCATCGAGGTACCGCTGACCCAAAGTAACTCCATTCCCCACCGCGGCTACGGCACCGCCGGGGGCGCCCAGGTCATGATGCGGCCCGCTGCGCCCGGAACCGGCGTCATTGCCGGTGGTGCCGTCCGGGCCGTGTTGGAGCTCTCAGGGGTGCAGAACATCCTGGCCAAGCAGCTGGGCTCCAACAACCCGCTCAACAACGCCCGGGCTGCCATCAACGGCCTGTCCGAGCTGCGCACCCCCAGCGAGGCCGCCCGCCAGCGCGATGTCTCGGTGGAGCACCTGTACTGGAAGGGCTAGGCCACCCCGTTGCTATCCCGCATTGTCGCTATCCCGCATTGAGGAGGATCCCGTGAGACTGCACGACCTCAACCCCCAACAAGGCGCCCGCAAGCGCGCCCAACGCCTCGGCCGCGGCGATTCCAGCAACCGCGGCGCTACCTGCGGTCGGGGCATGCGGGGGCAAAAAGCCCGCGCCGGCTCGGGGCCCATTGCCGGGTTCGAGGGCGGCCAAATGCCGCTCTACCGGCGCGTGCCCAAGCTCAAGCACTTTACGGTCATTGCGCCCACGCGCTATACCACGGTCAATGTGGGGGCGCTGAGCGCGCTCGAAGCCAATGCGGAAGTAACCCGCGATCGCTTAGTCCAGGCAGGCATCGTCACCGACAAGCGCGGGCCGCTCAAGATCTTGGGCGGTGGCGAGCTCAACGTAGCGCTGCAGGTCAAAGCAGCGGCCTTTTCCGCCAGCGCACGCCGCAAGATCGAGGCGGCTGGCGGCCGCTGCGAAACTGTTGCCTAACCAGCGCAACTCATCCGTTTTGCCGCACGCGAGGTAGCTGGCCGATGGTGGCCAATCAAAGCCGGACCCCCTCCGCTCAGGAAACGTTCATGCAGATGGCGCGAGCTGCGGGCTTGCGCAACAAGCTACTGGTAACCGTCGGGCTGATCGTGCTCGTGCGCTTTGGCAAGGTGGCGGTGCCGGTGCCCGGCATTGATCGCGAAAGCTTTGCGAACGCGCTCGAGGGCAACGCCGTCACCGGCTTTTTTAATTTCATCTCGGGGGGCGGCTTCTCGGCGCTGGGCGTACTAGCGCTAGGCATCATCCCCTTTATCAATGCCTCCATCATCATGCAGCTGCTAACCGCAGCCATCCCCTACCTGGAGAACCTGCAAAAAAACGAAGGGGAGGCTGGCCGCCGCAAGATCTCGCAGATCACGCGCTACGTTGCCCTGGGCTCGGCCGCCATCAACAGCTTGGGGCTGGCGTTTTTTGCCCGCCCCCATGCTTACCAGGGCGGCCCTATCTTCATTGCCGAGACCGTGCTGGCGCTCACCGCCGGCTCCATGTTCGTGATTTGGCTCTCGGAGCTCATCAGCGAGCGCGGTTTGGGCAATGGGGCATCGCTGCTGATTTTTGCCAACATTGCCGCCGTGTTGCCCCAAACCCTGGGCAACACCATCGAGTTCGCCCAGACAGGCGGCCGTCAGGCGGTGGCCCAGGTGGTGATGCTGTTGCTGGTGTTTTTGGCCACCATCGTGGGCATTGTCTTCGTGCAAGAGGGCAACCGCCGCATCCCCATCGTTTCGGCCCGGCGCCAGGTGGGCAAGCGCCTCTACCGCGAGCGCACCAGCTACCTGCCGCTGCGGCTCAACCAAGGTGGGGTGCTGCCCATCATCTTTGCCACCATCCTGCTGACGCTGCCAGCCCAACTCGCCCGACTAACCAGCGGCCAGCTGGGCGCGGGCGCGCAGGCCGCCCCCGAGGCCCAGGGCAGTGGCTGGGCGGCCCAGCTCAACCAAGTTCTGGTAACCGCCTCAACCTATTTGAGCCCCACCGGGCCGGCACCGTGGCTCTACTTTACGGTCTATCTGCTGTTGATCCTGTTCTTTAGCTACTTCTACGCCTCGCTCATTGTCAATCCGGACGACATGTCTAAAAACCTCAAAAAAATGGGGGCCAGCATTCCCGGCATCCGGCCCGGGCAGGCAACCAGCGAGTACCTGCAGCGGGTGATCAACCGCCTAACGTTTTTAGGGGCGCTATTTCTGGGTGCTGTCGCCATCATCCCTACGGTCATCGAGAACCTGACCGGGGTGACGACCTTTCGCGGCTTTGGGGCCACCTCGCTGCTGATTCTGGTCGGGGTGGCCATCGAGACAGCCAAGCGCATCCAGAGCAATGTCGTCTCCCAGCGCTACGAGGGCATGGTCAAATAGCGCCGGCGCCCCCATTACCGAACCATTAGGAAACGCAAGCATGAGCGCGCGATTGATTTTTTTGGGCCCACCAGGGGCCGGCAAGGGCACGCAGGCCCAGTTGCTCGCCCAGCAGCTGGGCGTCCCGCACATCGCCACCGGCGATATCCTGCGCGAGGCGATCACGGCCGGGAGCGAGCTGGGGCAAAAGGCGCAGGCCTACGTCGAGCGGGGCGAGTTGGTCCCCGACACCCTGCTCGCCGACCTCATTCGGGAGCGGCTCAACCAGCCGGATGCCCAGCAGGGCTGGATTCTGGATGGTTTCCCCCGCAACGTCAACCAGGCCCAATTCCTGGAGCAGTTGCTGGGCGAGCTCGGCCAGCAATATGACCGCGTGCTCAACTTGGATGTCCCGGACGAGGTGCTAGTCGAACGCCTGCTCGCGCGCGGGCGCAAGGACGATACGGAAGCCACCATCCAGCGGCGCCTGGATGTCTATCGCGAGCAGACCGCTGCGCTCATCGACTACTATCGCCAGCGCGATAGCTTCTGCACCATCGACGGCAACCGCGATTGCGAGCGCGTTACCGAAGCGCTCAAGCAGGCCGTTCGCGGCTAGCCCTTGCTACAATCGGGCGGCTGTCGCTGTTCCCCGCACCCCCCAATTCGCCCATGGCCAAACAGGACCTGATCGAGATGGAAGGGACGGTCACAGAGTCCCTGCCCAACGCGATGTTCCGCGTCGATCTGGAGAATGGCTTCAATATCTTGGCGCACATCTCGGGCAAGATCCGCCGCAACTACATCAAGATCCTGCCCGGCGACCGGGTCAAGGTGGAGCTAACGCCCTACGATTTGAGCAAAGGGCGCATTACCTACCGGCTGCGCAAAAAATAGGGCGGCCTTGGCATTGCTGCAGCGGCGCTAGCGCAGTATAATAGAGCGTCTACCGAATTTTTAAGCCCCATGAAAGTCCGACCGTCGGTCCGCAAAATTTGCGATCGCTGCCGCGTCATCCGGCGGCGCGGTCGCGTCATGGTGATTTGTTCCAACCCCAAACACAAGCAGCGGCAGGGCTAGCGCACGCAACCGGGCATCGATTTAGGAGGGACAAGCAAACGTGGCACGCATTGCTGGTGTTGATCTTCCGCGCGAGAAGCCCATCGAGGCAGGGCTGACCTACGTCTACGGCATTGGATTCACGCGCTCGTCGCAAATCCTAGCAGCCACCGGTATTGATCGCGCCACGCGCGTCAAGGATCTCAGCGACGACCAAGCCATGACCCTGCGCTCGCACATCGAGCAGCACTATCGCGTCGAGGGCGATCTGCGGCGCTGGGAGAACATGAACATCAAGCGCTTGATGGACATTGGGACCTACCGCGGCCGCCGCCACCGCCAGGGGCTGCCCGTGCGCGGCCAGCGCACGCGTACCAACTCCAAAACCCGCCGTGGCCGCCGCACCGGCACTCCCGGCAGCAAGAAAAAGAAATAAAGCACGCGCTCGCGACGGCGCAACCCAGCCGACATCCCGACTGCAAGCAGGTTTATGGCACGACAGACGCGCAGGAGCAGCGCCAAAAAACGCAATGTCCCCAACGGCGTGGCCCACATCCGCTCGAATTTCAACAACACCCTAGTGACCATCTCCGATACCAAAGGCGATGTCATCTCCTGGGGGTCAGCCGGCTCGAGCGGTTTTAAAGGGGCCAAAAAGGGAACGCCCTACGCCGCCCAGCGGGCTGCCGATGGGGCCGCCCGTCGGGCGATGGATCAAGGCATGCGCCAAATCGAGGTTATGGTCAGCGGCCCAGGGGGCGGCCGCGAGACCGCCATCCGGGCGCTGCAGGGCGCTGGCCTAGAGATCACCCTGATCCGCGATGTGACCCCCATTCCCCACAACGGTTGCCGCCCGCCCAAACGCCGCCGCGTCTGAGCCAGAGCCCTGTGGGGAGAGCCAGCAACAGCGAATGAGGGAGGTCACCTGTGGCGCAGTTTCAGATCGAGTGCATCGAGTCCAAAACCAACGCCGATCGCAGCCAGTACAGCCAGTTCGTGCTCGAGCCGCTCGAGCGGGGACAGGGCATTACGGTGGGCAACGCGCTGCGGCGGGTCCTGCTCGCCAACCTGTCAGGGGCAGCGGTAACGGCGGTCCGCATCGCCGGGGTCAACCACGAATTCGCCACCCTCGAGGGCGTTCGCGAGGACGTGCTCGAGATCCTGCTCAACATGAAAGAAATCGCGGTTCGGGCGCACTCGGAGGGTCCCCACCTGGGGCGCATGGTCGCGCACGGTCCCGGAACCGCGACGGCAGCGCAGTTCGAGCTTCCCTCCGAGGTTGAGGTTGTCAACCCTGATCGGCCCGTGGCGACCCTCAGCGAGGGGGCCAAGTTGGAGATGGAGTTTCAAATCGAGCGCGGGAGCGGCTACCGCACCGTCGAGCGCACCCAGGATGAAGGCAGCGCCCTCGATTTTCTGCAGATCGATGCGGCTTTTATGCCCATCCGCAAGGCCAACTACAGCGTTGAAGACACCCGCGCTCGGGATCCCAATACCGACGGCTCAGTAACCAAGGATCGCCTGCTGCTCGATATCACCACCGACGGCAGCATCTCGCCGGAAGAAGCCCTCTCGCAAGCAGCTGGCATTGCGGTGGGCTTGTTCGAGCCGCTGCGGGACCTGAGGCTCGAGTCGCTGCAGCAGGAGGCTTCGGGTAGCGCCGACTCCACCGGCCAGATCCCCATCGAGGAGCTGCAGCTATCGGTGCGCGCCTACAACTGCCTCAAGCGCGCCCAAATCAACTCGGTCGCCGACTTGCTCGACTACAGCCACGAGGACTTGCTCGAGATCAAAAACTTCGGTCAAAAATCGGCCGAGGAAGTCCTAGAGGCCCTGCAGCAACGATTGGGCATTACCCTGCCGCAGGAGAAATCGGCCAGCCAATAGCGCTGGCCGTGCCGCAAGGAGCTACCCCACCATGCGCCACAAACGCCGCGTTCCCCAACTGGGCCTGCCCGCCGATCAGCGCCGCGCGCTGCTGCGATCGCAAGCGACGCAGCTGCTGCGCCACGGCCAGATCAAAACGACCAAAGCGCGCGCGCGCGCGCTACGCCGAGAGGTCGAGCGCGTCATCTCGCTCGCCAAGGAAGGCTCGCTGGCTTCCCGGCGGCGCGCGCTGGGCTATCTCTACGACAAGCAGCTCGTCCACGCCCTATTCGAGCAGGTCAACGAGCGCTACGGCGATCGCCAAGGCGGCTATACGCGCATTGCGCGCACGGTCCGCCGCCGCGGCGATGGAGCCGAGATGGCCATCATCGAGCTGGTGTGAGCGCCGCCGGCTCGAGCGGTACCAGCGCTCGGGTGGCCCTGCTGGTCCAGTACTGGGGCACGCACTTCCACGGCTGGCAGCGGCAGCCGCAACAGCGGACGGTCCAAGCCGTGCTGGAGGAGACCATTGGCGCGGCCCTGGCCGCCCTGTTGCCCGAGCCCGAATGGCGCCAGCAGCGCGTGACAGTGGTTGGAGCTGGCCGGACGGATGCCGGCGTTCACGCTGCAGCGCAGGTTGCCCACTTCGACGTGCGAGGCCCCATTCCGGCTGCCAAGTGGGCGGCCATTCTCAACGCGCGCCTGCCCCAGGACCTGTTAGTGCGCGACTCGGCTGCCGTTCCGCCCCACTGGCACGCGCGCTTCTCGGCCATCTGGCGCCGCTATCGCTACCTGCTCTACACGGCGGCCTTGCCCGATGTGTTCCTGCGACCCCTGAGCTGGCACTACTATGCCGCGCCGCTGCGGGCCGATCGCATGCAAGCAGCCTTGAGGCCGCTGGTCGGCCGGCGCTGCCTGCGGGCCTTCCATCGCGCCGGTTCGGCCCGCCCGCACTCCTGGGTGGAGGTCCAGGCCGCCGAATGCCACCGCTACGGCGCCGTGGTGGCGCTGGAGTTGCAAGCTAGCGGGTTTCTCTACGGTATGGTACGATTGCTGGTTGGCATGCTGGTGGAGGTCGGGAGCGGCCAGCGCTCGCCCGAGAGCTTTACCGAGCTCTGGATTCACCGCCAGCGGGGGTACATCCGGTACGCTGCCCCAGCGCAGGGCCTGTGCCTGCTGCGCGTGGGCTATCCCGAGTGGCCTTTTTCCCCGCAAGCTTGGCTCGATGCCCAGCCTGCCCTGGGTTGGGCAACGGGATCGCCCAGCCTGCACTAGCCTCAATTGCAAGCAGAGACGATGAACCAAACGCCGCTACCAACGCAAGCGCAAGCAGAGCGCCAATGGTACGTGGTCGATGCGGCCAACCAGCGAGTGGGCCGGTTAGCCACTCAAGTCGCCGCGCTGCTGCGCGGCAAGCACGATCCCCACTTCACCCCCCATCTGGATGCCGGGGAGTTTGTCATTGTCGTCAATGCCAATAAGGTGGTGGTGACCGGCAAAAAGGCGCATCAAAAGCACTACTACCGGCATTCGCACCGGCCGGGGGGCATGAAAACCGAAACCTTCGCGCAGCTGCAGCGGCGCATCCCCGAGCGGATCGTCGAGCAAGCCGTTAAAGGCATGCTGCCCAAAAACAAATTGGGCCGCCAGCTGGCGCGCAAGCTGTACGTTTACCCTGGCCCCCACCACCCCCATCAGGCGCAAAAGCCGCAGCCGCTATCGCTCGAGACCGACCCGGGAGGCAACTAATGCCGGAGCCATCCAACCGCGTTGTTTATTGGGGCACCGGGCGTCGCAAGACCTCGGTCGCCCGCGTTCGCCTAGTGCCGGGAAGCGGCCGCGCGAGCATCAACGATACGACGGCCGAGCAGTACTTCGATCGCGATCCGGGCCATCTGGGTGCCATCAAAGCCCCGCTCGAGACCTTGGGCCTAGAGGGCGATTACGACATCCGTGCCCGCGCCCACGGCGGTGGCAAAACCGGCCAGGCCGAAGCCGTCAAGCTGGGGGTAGCGCGAGCGCTCTGCAAGCTCGCCCCCGAAAACCGCGATCCGCTCAAGGTGGAGGGACACTTGACCCGGGATCCGCGCTCGAAAGAGCGCAAAAAGTACGGCCTGCGCAAGGCGCGCAAGTCGCCGCAGTACTCCAAGCGCTAGGCTGTTCGTGCAAGCGAGTCGCGCAGACGTTAGCCATGGCCAAATCCGACATTCATCCCCAGTGGTATCCCGACGCCAAGGTGATCTGTAACGGCGAAGAAGTCATGCGCGTGGGCTCCACCCAGCCCGAGATCCACGTCGATATCTGGGCGGGCAACCACCCCTTCTACACCGGGCAGCAGCGCATCATCGACACCGAAGGCCGCGTGGAGCGCTTTCGGCGCAAGTACGGCATGCTGGACGACCGGGCCGAGAGCGGCGGTGGCGACGCCAGCAACGGACAGTAGGCCCCCCAGGCACCGCGCGCCTTGCCATGACCGAATCCTATTTGCTGGAGAAGCTGCAATCGGTCGAGGAAACCTACGACGACCTGACGCGCCGCTTGGGCGATCCCGATATTGCCACCGATCCCCAAGAGCTACAGCGGCTCACCAAAGCGCGCTCGGCCATTGAGGAGACCGTTACCACCTACCGGCACTGGAAGCAGCTCCAGCAGGAGCTAGAGCAGGCGCGGCAAGTGTTCCAAGAAGCCAACGGCGATGCCGAGCTGCGCGAGGAAGCGCGGCGCGAGATTGGCGAGCTGGAGCAGCGCCAGAGCGAGCTGGAGCAGCAGCTCAAAATCCTGTTGCTGCCGCGCGATCCCAACGACGATAAAAACATCATGCTCGAGATCCGGGCCGGGACGGGGGGCGACGAAGCCAGCCTGTGGGTGGGCGATTTGGTGCGCATGTATGCCAGCTACGCCGAATCGCAGGGCTGGAAGGCCGAGATGGCCAGCGAGTCGCCGGGCGAGTTCGGCGGTTACAAAGAAGCGGTCTTGCAGATTCAGGGCGAGCGAGTCTATAGCAAGCTCAAGTTCGAGGCGGGGGTACATCGGGTCCAGCGCGTTCCCGCCACCGAGACGGGCGGGCGCGTGCACACCTCCACGGCAACCGTGGCGATCATGCCGGAGGCGGACGAGATTGAGGTCAACATCGACCCCAAAGACATCGAGATGACCACCGCGCGCTCGGGCGGCGCCGGCGGCCAGAACGTCAACAAAGTCGAAACGGCAGTGGACCTGCAGCACAAGCCTACCGGCATTCGCATCTTTTGCACCCAGGAGCGCACCCAGCTGCAGAACCGCCAGCGGGCCATGCAAATCCTTCGGGCCAAGCTCTACGAGCGCAAGCTCCAAGCGCAGCAGGAAGCCATCACCTCCATGCGGCGATCGCAGGTGGGGACGGGCGAGCGCTCGGAGAAAATCCGCACCTACAACTACAAAGAAAACCGCGTTACGGACCACCGCTTGGGGAAAAACTTCAACCTCGATGCCGTGCTGAAAGGCGAGCTGGAAGGCCCTATCGAAGCGTGCATTGCCCAAGACCAGCAGGAACGCCTGGCCGAGCTGGCAACCGCCCAACCCAGCGAGGCTGGGTAACGAGCGCCGCGCCTGCCGTCGACGGCCGCCGGCGTTCGTGCTAGTGTGGCCGCCATTGGCAGCTGCAGCCGGGAACGCAGCGAGCCCGCCGGCGGTCTTGCGCTAGAGCAGGCCCCCAACCGAACCGAACGACGCGCGAGGACGGTCATGACGCAAGCGCCAGCAGCTCCAGTCGTACTGATCGTGCTGGATGGCTGGGGGAGTCGCGCCGAAACGGCGGGCAACGCCATTGCCGCTGCCCGCACCCCCATCATGGACAGCTTGCAAGCGGCCTACCCGCACACCGAGATTCAAGCAGCCGGGCAAGATGTGGGCTTACCCAAGGGGCAGATGGGCAACTCCGAGGTGGGGCACCTCAACCTGGGCGCAGGGCGGATCGTGCCTCAGGAGCTGGTCCGCATCAGCCAAGCCGTTGCCGATCGCTCGCTGGAGCGCAACGCCGAACTCGTCCAGGTCTGCCAGGAGGTGCGCCGCAGCGGCGGCAAGCTGCACCTGCTGGGCTTGTGCTCGGAAGGGGGGGTTCACGCGCACCTGCAACACCTCTACGGCCTGCTGGCGCTCGCCCGCGCCCAAGGGGTGCCGCAAACCTGCATCCACGCCTTCACCGACGGCCGCGATGCCGAGCCCACCCGGGGTATTGAAGATATTGCAGCCATTCAAGCCCAAACCGAGCGCCTGGGCGTAGGCCGTTTGGTCACGCTGAGCGGCCGCTACTACGCCATGGACCGCGACCGCCGCTGGGACCGGATCCGCCAGGCGTACGAGGTCTTAACGCAAGACGAGCCCAACGCCCACCGCTCGGCGAGCGCGACCCTACAGGCGTGCTACGAGCGCGGCATCACTGACGAGTTCATTCCGCCCACCCGCCTGGCGCCGGGCGCCATCGAGCCTGGGGAGGGCGCAATCGCCTTCAACTTTCGGCCCGATCGGGCCCGCCAATTGGTCTCGGCCCTGATCGATCCCGGTTTTGACGGGTTTGCGCGCGAGCCCATCCAGCCGCTGAGCTTTGCCACCCTGACCCAATACGACCCCGAGCTGCCCGCTCGGGTGGCGTTCAAACCTCAAACTTTGGACGATCTGCTGGGGGAGGCGATCACCCGGCAAGGATGGCGCCAGTTTCGGGCCGCCGAGACCGAAAAGTATCCCCACGTTACCTACTTTTTTAACGGCGGTACCGAACCGCCGCTAGCGGGCGAGGATCGCGAGCTCGTGGCCAGCCCGGCGGTGGCAACCTACGACGGTGCGCCTGCCATGTCGGCCCAGGCCGTCACCAATAGGGCCAACGCCGCGATCGCAAGCGGCCGCTATGCCTTTGCTGCCATCAACTACGCCAATCCCGACATGGTCGCCCATACGGGCGACATGGAAGCCACGGTTGCAGCGGTGGAGACCGTTGATCGCTGCTTGGGCCAGCTCCTGGAGGGCATCGGCCGCGTCGGCGGCACGGCCATTGTCACTGCCGATCACGGCAATGCCGAATGCCTGTGGGACGAGCGCGGGAACTCGCGGACCGCTCATACCAGCAATCCCGTACCGCTAATTGTGGTCGAGGGCGAGCGGGCCAAGGTGCCCGGGTACGGTACCGCGCTCAAGCTGCGCTCGGACGGGCGGCTGGCCGACGTTGCGCCCACCATTCTAGACATCCTACAATTGCCGCAACCGTCGGCCATGACGGGCCACTCCCTGCTGGAAGCGGCCGACTACGAAGTCCGCAGCAACCGGACGCCGGTCCGGGTTACCTGAGCGGCTGCAACGGCCGGCGAATTGCCCTAGAGAGAACCCGCGCGATGACTGTTGCCCAGATTGCCGAGATCGCTTGGGTCGCGTTGGCTGCCTTGCTAATTGCCATTGTGCTGCTGCACAGCCCTAAAGGGGACGGCCTGGGCGGCATTGGCGGCCAGGGCCAGCTGTTTACCAGCACCAAGAGCGCTGAGAAGGGCCTGAACCGCATCACTTGGGGCATTGCCATCGCGTTTTTGGGGCTAACCATTGCCCAGAGCGCCGGCTGGTTGGGCTGATGCCGGCGGCCCCACCCGGTGGGGGACAGCCACTGGCTGGCTTGTTGGGGAGTGCCCTCATCGCAGCGGCCGCGCCGCTGGCCCCTACCCTGGCAGCGCCGCCCGAGCCGCCGGCTGCCCTGCCCCAGCCCCGAGCGCATCCCGTGCCGCAGCAGCTGAAGCGGCAGTTTGCCCCCCAAGCCGCGGGGAACTATTTGGACCGCATCGAGCCCACGCGCGTGGGCTATCTCGTGTGGTCCCAGCTTCCGGTTCGCATCAGCCTTGCCCATCCCCCCGAAGCTCGAGCGAGTTCGGCCCGCCAGCGCCGCTTCCAGCGTTGGCAGGCTGCGGTGCGCCAAGCCATTGCCGACTGGGACCAGTACTTGCCGCTCTCGGTGGTAGCCTCGCCCGAGCGCGCCGACATCCGCATTGCGCGATCGCAACCGCCGCGTCAAAGCAGCGGCCAGAGGGCCCGCGCGCGGGCTGGCCGGACGCGCTACACCATTGAGGTCTGCTGCCGCGCGCAAGGCCCGCCGCGACTGCACCCCCAAGGGCAAATCGCGCTAGCGCCCGGCCAAAGCCGGCGCAATACGCTGTCATCGGCCCGCCACGAACTGGGCCACGCGCTCGGCCTCTGGGGGCACAGCCGCCAGTCCGGCGATGTCATGTACGGCGCGCACACGGGCAGCCCCACCTCCATCTCGCAACGGGATGCCAACACGCTCTACCGCCTCTACCGGCAACCGACGCGCTTGGGATGGCCGCTCCAACTCCAGCGCGCTCGGCACTAGCCCCGCCGAGGCAGAACGCCTCAAACGCGGCTCTCCAGCCGGGCTCGCTTCGCCTCCACGACTTGGGTGTAGAGCCGCTCCAGCTGGGTAATGTTTTGGCTGAGCGTGTAGCGCTCCAAAACGCGCTGCCGGCCTTTGTCGCCCAGCAAGTTGGTCAGCTCGGGATGCTCGCGGCAGGCTGGCAGCAGGGCCTTGAGCTGGGCCATGACGCGCTGGGTGCTGAGGATGATGCCGGCGCCTTCTTCCAGGACTTCGCCATCAGCCCCCGCATCGGTGGCCAGGCAGGCGACCCCGCAGGACATGGCCTCCAGCAGCGACAGCGACAGGCCCTCAACCAGCGAGGGCAAAACGAAGGCATCGGCCGCCTGCAGGATCTCGATGCGGCGCTGCTCCTCCGCGATCGAGCCCAGCCAAATCACGCCTTGCTCGGGGCCGTAAAAGGACTGCAACGAGGAGGCCAGCGGGCCGTCCCCCACTAGGGCCAGCTTGCTGCCCTCTGCAGCCATCTCGCACTGCTTCCAGGCGCGCAGCAGGGCCTCAACGTTTTTCTCGGCTGAGATGCGCCCCTGATAGACGAACAACCGCTGCGCCTGCAGCTCCGTTTTGGCCCCGGAGCGACCGGGACAGTACTTATCAACTTCAACGCCATTGGGAATGACGGCTAGTTTCCCAGCGGGCACGCCCAAGCGCTCCAGCAGGTCCCGCTGCAGGCGCGAGAACACGATCACCCCATCGTAATGGGCCAAAAACGGGGCATAGAGTTGGTAGGTCAGCAGTTGCGTGCTGGATTTGAGGTTGCGGATCTTGTTGTCAAAGGGCGAGTGGAAGGTCGCGACCAGCGGAATGTTGAGCGACTGGCAGATCTCGGGCAGGCGAAAGTCGAGCGGCGAGAGCGTTAGCGAGGCATGAACCAAGTCGGGCTGCAAGCGCTGCAGCGCTTGCGCCAGGATTTTGCTCGATCGCGGGGTGGGGATGGTAAACGCCTGCGATTTGTAAAGAAACGGCAGCGCAACTTCCGGGCAGTCGGGCCAGTGCTCCGAGCGCGAGGCTTGTTGGGCAAAGTGCAGGAAGCTGACGCGGTAGCCGCGCTCGAGCAATGCATTGGTGATCTTGCGGTTGTAGGTGACATTGCCGCAAAAGGGCGACTTTTTTCCCAGCCAAGCAACATGCATGCGACGGCGCTGACGCAACGGTCAGGGTAACGCGCTACAGCGCAGGACCAGACGCTAGCCCTGGCTGGCTAGCTGGCTGGTAGCTTATCAGTTCGCTCGGTCCCTACCGTTAGGTTCCGCGGCAGTCGCTGCTTCTGCAACAGAACTATACCAACTCAAGCCCCCGCCTGCGATGGCAATGGCTGCCAAGCTCAGCAAGACGGCCTGCAAGCCCCAGACGGCTTCCGCAACGCCGGCCACGGCCAGGGGCAAGCTGAGGGCAATGTTAACGGCGTTGTTTTGCAGGCCGAAGACTTTGCCGCGCATGGCTTCTGGCGTTTCGGCCTGAATGGTGGTTTGCATGGGAATGCCCACAAAGGCCGCAAACAAGCCCAGCAAGGTGGTTGCGGCCAGGGCGGCCTCAAGCTGCTGGGTGGCAGCCGCCAGCCCCAGTAGCGAGCCGGCAACGCCCACCGAGCCCACGGCGCTGAGCGCGTGGCGCGGGAAGCGCTGCCCCCACCGGCCGACAATGACGGCACCTCCTGCCATTCCCAGGCCGCCGGCTGCCAGCACAAAGCCAAACTGCGATGCCTTCAACTGCGGGAGCTGCTCGGCCAGACTGACGGCCAAAACTGCCAAAGCGGCAAAAATGCAAAACAGCACCACCAGCTGAATCATGGCGTTGCGCACCCGGGCATTGCTGCCCAGGTAGCGGACGCCTTCCCAGATATCGCTCAACACCTGCGAGTGCGCTCCAACCGTTGCTGCCGCGCGCTCCTCGGTTTTGAGCAACAGCAACAGCACCCCCGCCAGCGCGTAGGCGCCGCCCACGACGAGCTCTTTGACGAACTCCCAGTTCAGGCCCAACAGGGTCGCCAAGCGCTCGGTTAGGGCCAGCAACGGCTCGCCCACGGCAAAGCCCACGATCAGCGAGGCCATCATGGTGGTGGTGTAGAGCGAGTTCGCCGGTAGCAAGTGCTGGCGCTCTACCAACAGCGGGATGGCGGTCTGCTCGGCAGGCGCAAAGAATTGCGTCAGGGTCGACACGGCAAAGGTCACCGCCAGCAGCAGCCAGAACCCAGCGGGCCAACCCAACCACGGCGCCCCATCTTGCAGCAGCCACAGCCCCAGCGGAATGGCCATGACCAATCCACCGCGCAGCAGGTTGGTGGCGACCAAAACCCCCTTTTTCGACCAGCGATCGACGTAGACGCCCGCCAGCGACCCGAACAAAACCGCCGGAATGGTAAAGGCGATCATGACCGCCGAAACCCAGCTGCCAATCCTGTCTTCCGGTTGCTGAAAGTGGCTGGTAATGAGGGCGACAGCCAAAACCAAATAGACCTTGTCGGCGAGCTGGGAAAAGACTTGACCCAGCCACAGGATCAAAAAGCGCGTGTTTTTCAGTACCGGCAGGAAGCCACCGCCGGCGGTCGGCAGGGTAGGCGTTGTCTCCTCAGCCAGCGTGTTGGCCGGATCGCCAACGCCCTCGGTCTCGGCTAGCGAGTTGGCTGCCGTATTGGGATCGGTTTGCTGGGTGGGGGAAGTAGCCATGATTGAGCTGCGTCCGACGCTAAGCCTGCGGTTGGGGCGAGCGCGCTGCGGGGGTTGCCAGCAGCGTCTCCAGGAGAGTCGCCGAGCGGATGGAACGGCCCAGGTGGGTTTGGGTATAGGCGCGCAGCAATCGCTCCAACTGCGACCAGCTCGCTTCGCGATCACCAGCCGTTAGCGATGCCCCCGCCAAGCGCTGCAACCGTGCCACCTCTTCGGCCCCTAGGTAAGCATCAACCTGGGGAACAGGGGGCGCAGCCACCCCGGACTGGGGTTCGGCGGCTGTACCGGACCCGTCCGCTGCCAGGCAGACCAATCCCCCCGCATCAATGCTGAACCCGACCTGCCAATCAGCATCGCCCGGATCGACCGTAATGGGAACCTGGCGCCAACAGCATGCCTGCACCTGCGGAGCAACGCCAGCCGCAGCCAGCAAGTGAAACGTTCCTTGGACCAAATGCGGCAGCAGTGCGGTACTCAAAGCAGCCTCCGCCATCGAGAGGCGCTCGATGCGGCGCAAGTGCTCGTTGAGCAGTTCGTAGAGCTCGCTTTGGGGCTGCTCGCTCAACCCCAGCTGGAGCACGATTTCGGCTAAGTACTGACCGGCCGCCAGCTTGCCCAAACTGCCGCTCAGGCCGGGATATGTTGCCATCGTCTCGGCTTGGGCGATTTTATCCAGCGATCGCCCGCGCACGAGCAAAAGTCGGTTAACGGCAAACGCTTCGCTGCGCCCGCTCAGGCTGGCGTTGTGCTTGCGCGCTCCCGGGGCAACGGCCCGGACCAGGCCGTACTCGGGCGTCAGCACGGTCACCAAGCGATCCGCCTCAGCCAGCGGCATGCTTTTGAGGTTGATGCCGGTGGCTTTATAAGTCCGGGTCATGACAGGGGCTCAGTGCTAGCGGACCGACTCCAAGGTATCGCGCTGCTGCAGCAGCTTGGGGCCGCGCGAGGTCCCCAATCGCGTCGCGCCTGCTTCAATCAAGGCTTCCGCTTGGGCAGTGGTCCGAATGCCGCCCGCTGCTTTAATGCCCAAATGCTCCCGCGTGGCTTCGCGCAGCGCCTTGACATCGGCGACGGTAGCCCCGCCGAACCAACCCGTATTGGTTTTGACAAAGGCCGCCCCGGCATCCATGGCGATCTCGGCAGCAAGCCGCTTCTCCTCGTCGGTTAGCAAGCCGGCCTCCACGATCGCTTTGAGGGGTTGGCCGGTTTCGTGGACGAGCTGGGCAACTTCGTTATAGACAGCGTCCGTATTGCCGGCTCGAATAGCGCTGAAGTTGAGGGCAACATCCAGCTCGCTTGCGCCGTGCTCCACTGCCTGTTGTGCTTCGTACAGCTTGGTGGCAGTGGGAGTGGTCCCGGTGGGAAAGCCAATGACCGTGCAGATGCGAATGGCTTTGCCCTGCAGCAGCTCCCGAGCGCGCGCCACGGCAGCCGGATAAATGCAAACGGCAGGAAAGTGGAAGCGGTCGGCTTCGCGGCAGCACTGCGCCAGTTGCTCGTCGGTGCCGACCGGATCGAGCATGGTGTGGTCGATGTAGGGCGCTAGGTCAATGCCGGCACTGGTGGCAGCCATGGGGCGCTCTGATGGGGACTGCCCTAGTTATATCAAAATGTTAAGGGGGTGCCGGCCCTTGCTGGTGCCCGGGGCGCTTGCCCACCGCGCGATCGCGCTAGCCTGCTGGCTGGCCCCACAAGGCAACAAGCGGCCATGGCAGCACCTTCCCGGCGCCGTTGCTGGCTGGATGAATACGGCCTCGTTCCCTACCAGCAAGCGCGGGCGTGGCAGCACTCGCTGGTGGCGCACCGTGTCCGCAACCCCGAACTTGCCGATCGCTTGCTGCTGCTGGAGCACCCGCCGGTCTACACCTTGGGCAAAAATGCCAGCTTGGCCTTTTGCCGCTTTGACCCGGCAACGAGCGATGTTCCGCTCTACCGCGTCGAGCGCGGCGGCGAGATCACCTATCACTGCCCGGGGCAGATTGTGGGCTATCCCATCCTCAATTTGCGCTACCACCAGCCGGATTTGCACTGGTACCTGCGGCAGCTAGAACAAGCCCTCATCCAGACCCTGCAAGCTTGGGGCTTGCGTGGCGAGCGGCGCCCAGGCTTGACTGGCGTTTGGCTCCATGGCGTCAAGGTGGCCTCAGTAGGCATAAAAGTCCGCCACTGGATCGCCATGCACGGCTTTGCGCTCAATGTCTGCCCTCAGCTACAAGGCTTCGAGCGCATCGTGCCCTGCGGCATTGCCGACTGCCCGGTGGGGAGCCTGGCGCAATTTGTGCCCAGCATTAACTGCCGGCAGGTGCGCCGCGAGCTGGCAGCCGCCTTTGCGCAAACGTTTGTCCTGGAGCTGGTTCCGGCCGAGCGGCAGGGAGAGGCTATCCCGGCAAGCGTGCCCAGCCAATCGAGCGCGTAGCGCGGCGCGGCGGACTATCGACGGCCTAGAAGGACGCTACTGGGATCGCTTTAACACGCACTTTTGGTGCCAACCCAGCTAAGACTATGGCTCGAGCTCGCGTGCTTGCTGGAGAATGCCGACCGCCCGTTCGCGAGCGCTAGGGCGATCTTTGGGGGCGTGCGGGCTGCGCTCTAGGATGCGCATGGCTTCGTCGTGATCGCAGCCGTCCTGTAGGGCTCGTTGGGCAACGAGGCGATCGAGCCGCTCGTCGTCCTCGACGGCAGCCACTTGCTGGGCATAGTCCTGGTAAAGCTGCCGGTAGTGTGGGTCGGCGATGTGCTCCAGTGCTAACTCCAGCATCCGCTCGGCCCCTCGAAGCGACTCGCGCGCATCCTCTGCCGAGATCGAGCTAGTTGGCTCGTAGTCGCTCCTAGCTCGGCGTTGCTGTGCCTCATTGAAGGCGCGCCCCAGATCCGGGGGAGCTTCGCCGGTTTGAATCCAGTACTGGCCAAACCGAGAAACGACTCCTCCGTGCGTTGAGGTGTGAACGCCGCGAGCTTCCAAGAGTGCTGATGCGGCGTGGAACATGCTGTAGTAGGCGCGCGAGCTTGCGACCTCGTAATACCCGTGCTGTAGCAAGTGCTCGGCCGCCGCAAGCCGCTCGCTTGCTTTCAGCAGCCGCTGCTTCTGCGCCAGCTCCATCAGCTAGATCGCGATCCCCTCTTTTGAGACGACTCGCCGGAGCGCCAGCTCCCCATTCAGCCAATCGCGTTTATCGAACAGCAGGAGGCTAATCAAGTCGAACGTCCTCGCTGCGGCCTCCACCTGGAAATCGCTTGGTAGTTTCTCGTCGCGCCTTCGATTCAGGTCCTTGAGGACGGCCAGTACGTCCACATCCGAGGTGGGATGAAAGTCGCCTCGGGCTAATGACCCGAACAGCACCAGCTCGACCAACCGATCCCCATAGCAGTCCTGGCAGTGGCGCTTGAACTCGGCCAGCAGGTTCCAGACGCGCTCCTGCCGGATCGCTTTGTACCGTGCCAAGGCCTGTGCTTTGGGATGGGAGGGGGGCAGGGCCTCGGCTCGATACGCCACCTCGTCGATCGCTACATCGCTCAGGCCGCTGGCATCCATAATCTGCCCAAGGTGCCAGCCGTCAGCGAGCCGCTCCAGCACCCAGAGATCGCGATCAAAGTCGGTTGTTGTCTGCATGGCTGGCTAGGGCTGGGGCCAGAAGTCCTCGTCGAGGATCTGCTCAAGGTTGAAGGGTGCCTCGGCTGGGAACTGTCCGAGCGGCAATCCCGTTTCCTGGGCTGCCAACTTGCGCGCTTTAGTGTATTCGCTGGACAGCAGCCGCTCTAGTTCGGGTTTAAGGCTAGGACTATCCGCCAGCAGGTCCCGAACTCGCATTCGGTGCTCGGTGATGGTTGCCTGCCAACTGTTCGTGCGCCGTTCGGGCTGGTAGGCCCACTTGAGCAGATATTGCAGCAAAACTCGCAGGTTGCTAGCGAGAGCCTGCTTTTGGCTGCGGCCCATATCGGCCAGTTCCTCAATCAAGTCGGGTAGATCCAGCGCGTCGAACTCGCGCGCCTTGAGCTGCTCGATGGTCTCATCCAACCAGCGGGCGTAGTCCGTTTCGTAGAGCTGGGCCAGGTTGGAAAACTGGGCTTATTGGTCGTGCATGGGCTCGAACCAGCAGTTGCTGAGATCCTAACGCCAGGGACTCTAGGCATTAGCGCCGCGTCGCCGCAACTAGGCGCGGTTGTGGTCCAGGTCTGCCCTAGATCAAGAGCAGCTTATGTTGTCTAACTAGCTAAGAGCGGCCAAAGAGCTGTTGTCCTTTAGCCTAGCTAAGGATTGTTCTTTTGTTACTCTGGTGGCAACCACTCGAAAGCGAGTGTCTGATCAAGGTTGAATGGTGGCCGCCTTGGAAAAGTCGAGAGCTGGATCCCGGTTTCTTGAGCAGCTTTGCGACGGGCCTTGGTGTATTCCCATTCGAACCGTGCTCTGAGGGCTTCAAATAATCTTGGGCTTCTCTTGAGGGCTTGGTATAGCCGACGCCGATGCTCAGTGATCGAGTCGATCCAGCTTTTGGTACGCCTTTGAGGCTGGTACTGCCATTTTAGGAGATGAATCAGCACCTGCTTTAGACTACTGGGTGCAGCCTTAGGCTTCTGGCTGCTGTTGCCCTTCTTTTGGCCTTTACTCATGGAGACGTTGCACTAGAAACAACGTCTCTTAGGTACAATACTCACCCAATCACAAAGTGGCCAGATTATGCCGAATCCACTGCTGCTTTCTTTCAGGCCATGATCTATGCAACGGCAGCCTACCTGAAGTGCGCACCTGGTATGCCTGAGTACTGGCACATCTCTCTCCATGCTGGAGTTGGTTTTCCTAGGGGCGGGCGGTCTCAGGTCAATAAGACTCGGGTAAAAAGAGGGGGTTGTCCCGTTGACCGAGCCTGAAGTGCAACATTTGCTGCTAGCTGTCGTACTGCCCAGGTTGCAGAGTGCCGAGCAAGCATTGCCTTGGTTACCCTGGCGTCGCCATTACTAGGCTGTCGCGCGACGCTGTCACTACCGACCCAAATCCACGGCTGTAGTATTAGGTTAAACAGTGATACAGCATGGCCTTGTTTCCACCCGGATGGCGCCGCAGCTAGTTATGAGGGTGCCGTTGAGGTCATGTTCACTATCGATTTTGTTGGGCCAGTACTGGCGTAAGTAAACACGCTTCTTCTGGACAGTTTGTTGCCGTATATGTTAACCTCTTGGAGAGTATGTTAACCTCTTGGAGAGATCGTCACTGCAAGGAGATTGGAATGCCAAAAACTGGAACTACTGCTCAGACATCTGGAATTTACAGGGGAGGATGCTCTTGCAGTCAGGAGATTGCTCTAAGCCAAGGGGAAACTTTTCCGCCGTGCAGAACATGCAATCAAACAGTTAATTGGACTCTTGTTCGCCAAACGAAGTAATGGCGCACAGGGATTCGCAATTCTTCTATTCCAATACTGCTAATTGTCGAAGTCTGCTTACATTGAGACGGTACTATTGCATAACAGTAGGCTGCTAGCACTGTTGCAGTCACTGCAAGGAAGATTGCCGATCCTAGCAGTATAGCTTTTCCCCATATTTGTTTATCTAGTTGATGAGCTGCCTTGACCCACTGGCGTGCTATGTACAACTTTAGATCTTCTTCTTTCAATTTGCTATGTGGGTAATTCATGTAAAGGAGCTTTTCGGGGTCGACTGTTCTATAAGTTGGAAAAGGCAAAAGCCTGATCGTGCATGCTACTAGGGCAAGTCCTAGGAGTGAGTAGACCCACGTTCCCTGGCAAGGCAGGTTTCCTCCTAAGTTGAGCGCCACCCCACTAAAAGCAAGTATTGTTGTTAGCTTATTATTGAGGCTGTCCAAATTGAGGAACATTTGGATCCAGGAGACTATCCGGATCCTGGCGAATCGTCGACTCCTGAACGAGTGAATTTAGATGAGAATCCACATAAGGGTGATATTCACACTCATCAAGATTCCCAATCGCAGGAAGAAGACACTGATTAGTAGCCTTTTCCGATTTCCCCTAACTTACTTCCGATCAATGAGCGTAGCTTTAGAGTCAGCACAACATGTAAGAGTTGCTGCTGCTTTTACTGGTTCTATCTTTGTCCAAGCAAAGGTTCTAGCTTAGCCAGAACGTCTTCTATAGCAATCACAACTTACACGTGAACGAACCCGTACTGGCGTAGCATCGAAAATTTAAAGATGTCATGCTCGATAAGTAGCCAGAATAGCGCCTTGACGCGCTCAAAGGAAGGACATAGGCCAGCTAGCTTTCTCATGGTCTCTTTGCCTCGCAGCCAGACTTTCTCAATCGGGTTCTGTTC
>PXQH01000043.1 GCA_003022125.1 Cyanobacteria bacterium QS_8_64_29
CCCGGCTGCCCAAGCTTGCCCCAGCTGGATACGGTTATGGCGTCCACGGATTGGCGAGCCCTCAATTGCCTGCCACAGCGATTGTAGAGCCAATCCGCGGCTGTAGTACTAAGGGAACCCCCAGATTCAGGATGGGCGGGGCGCTCGCGCCGACTGGGGCCAGGTTAATACTGCAGTCGTGGAGCGGGAGCCGGCCATCCATCTTGGCAATGCACGACTGCTGGAGTTGGGGTATCTCAATGTGTCAGCAGAGGCAACATTGCTCTACCAATAGCTTCAGCCCCAAACCGCGGCTGTAGTACTAACCTGATAGGAATTTCTCCATGAAACCCGGTGAAGGGTCGCTTCTTGATGTTGGAAAAAGAGCCAGGCGATGGGGAAAAAAGTAAGATAGCTATTATAAGTCTCAAGGCTAACTAATTTTAGGGCTTTGTGTTGGTTGGCAGCTAATCGTTCGTACCAGGCACGAATTGTCGGTTTATAATCGTCGAGGGAGTCGTGGGTGATTTTGAAGCCTGCGCGGTTGGCTGCTTCAAGATGTTTGTGATGTAAGACAAGCATCGATCCGGGAAAGAAAATTTGCAGCGCGAGCGCGCTTACCGGATAAGGTTCCTTATTAAAGGAGAAAAACTGATGTACTGCTATTCCCCCTGGTGTTAAAGCCTCGTAAATTTTACGATAAAGTCCATACAACTCCTGGGGTCGGACATGCTCTAAGGCGCCGATGGAGAAGATGCGATCATAGCTTCGATTGTCAAAAGAATCAGTCACGAAATTCTTGAGCTTGACATCAAGGTTCAGCTCCTGCTGAGCATATGCCAGTTGCTCTTTAGCAAGAGTGAGTCCGCATAACTTACCTTGATGGCCCGAATCTCGAAGGAATTTTAGCATTGCCCCCCAACCACAGCCTAAATCTACAGCAGTCATAGACCACATGTGAACGGAGCTAGCTTGTTGGGCAAAACTTTGGGATCCTCTCAAATGGGGATCGAAGCTTTCAGACACAAGCCCACTCGTCTGTTCACTATCCATGTGTTTTTGCTATAGAATTTTCTCTTGTCCACTGAGATTTAAAAGCTTACGCAGGTATTCCACTTTGTTTGCTTGTGCTTGTTCTAGAGTATCTTTTTCGCTGAGAAATCGGGCACAGGTATAAAAACGATATTGGGCATCGAGAAAAAGGGCGTAAAAATCATTGGAAACATCGTAGTGGGCTTCAATTCCAACTGCATGATCTGGCTTTAACATTTCATCAATATATGCCTTGCGCTTTGACTCTGAAGGATACCTTTTCGCAAAGTTCTCCAACCAAGTCGGTTTCGGGTTTTTCCAAAATTGCCAATTCTTAACGGGATCCAAAGGAAAAGGAGTCTGGATTCGGTATTGCGCGATTGCGTACAGCAATCCCCTATCGATGAAATCCGAAACAAGTTTTGAGAATCTTGCTAGTTGCACCATACTCCAAACTCCAATTGAGGCATTGCTCTGAGCTCAACTTTTGTCCTTTTGGATTTTAAGCAGCGTAGCAGAGGCATTCCAGCAGCGTATCAATAATACCAATTTGAGCAGCGGATGCACGCTTTCCAAAGAACATAACCCCCATATTGAGGAAATTTCGGAGATCAGAATCTAGCGCACAAGCCACGAGAATTGGTATAACTGGCGGTGGCGAATTCTGCCACAGTCGGGGATCTCGAAAAAAACACCGGCTATGGCTCTCGCCGGACAGCAGCTAGGGCGTCTTTTGCTCAAATTGGTATGACGGCTCGCTCGATGCGGTTGCGCTTCCGGTAGCTGCTTCGGTCAGAGGGGCCTGTCCGGGACTCGTTGCGTTTGTGGGGGATGGTCAGTCGAATGTTGGTGAGCGTAACGGCGGATGGCCCGGCTGCTGTAGGCTTTGTCGGCGACGAGCCGGTGGGGCTGGCACTTGGGCCGGCCGGGACCGTGCCCGTTGAGCTGCACCGGGCGCATCAAGGGTAGGAACATGGACGCATCGTGCTGGTGGCCTGCGGTTAGGGCCAGGACCAGTGGCTTGCCCATGCCATCAGTGCGTAGGTGCACTTTGGTACTGATACCAATTCTCGTGGCTTGTGCACTAAATTTCGACCTACAAAACTCCCTCAATATGGGAGTCATATTCTTTGGAAAGCGTGCATCCACTGCTCAAATTCGCTGCGCGCGAGCCTCGCGCGCAGTGCTGGTGAGCCTGGACCGCCGTGCTGTCGATGAAGTGCTGGTTCCAATCCAGCTGGCAGCGCTGCTGGGCCAGTTGCTGCAACTCCGTCCCAATGCGCTCCCAAATACCGGCCTGGCGCCAGCGGTAGAAACGGTTAGCGACTGTGGGCTAGGGACCGTAGTGCCAGGGCAGCTCGCGCCAAGGTGCCCCAGTGCGCAGGATCCAGAAGATGCCGTTGAGAATGCGGCGGTGGTTGTGGGCCGGTCGTCCGGTGCTTGGCTGGGGCATCAGTGGCTGCAAGCGGTTTCACTCCCAATCGGATAGGTCAGATTCGCTCATGCGGCCAACTTTAGGCCGCTCTACCTAGTTTGCGAATGCGCCCTAGTACTACAGTCGCGGTTTGCATCTGGAACTAGCCAGTAGAGCGATGTTGCATCTGCTGGCAAATTGAGATGCTCCAACTCCAGCAGTCGTGCATAGCCAAAGCCGTTGTAGGCGCGCTAGCTCGCGCTTGAGCTCGAACGAGCGAATGCCTTGAATGCTGTCGATGCTGCCCACATCGAGCAGCGACAGCTCTAAGGGGAGGCTTTTAGTTATACCGTCTGCAGGTGTTCGCCCAGCAGTCGGCAGCGGTGCCCGATACGCTACCAAATAGGTCGTGTCTTGGACTGAGACCTTTCGGCCGCGGGTATAGTAGACATTGGGCGCGAGTCCCAAAAGTGGCGCAACGCCAGAGAGCAGCCCTGAGGTGACATTTCCGGGCCGGCCGCCGATGCGGATGCTGCGCCAGCTCGGATCGAAGTTTTGCAACTGCCGTGTGAGCGGGAACCGGTTGCCGGCGAGCAGCTCGGTCAGCTGGGAGGCGCGGGCTGGCTGCCCCGCTGCAACTAGGGCAGCAGTGATCGCGGCCAGTCCAATGGCTGGCTAGCGGCGCATGGGGAGGTTCGAGCGCAAGTGCCTGAGTTCGTCAAGAGACTAGCGCTCTGACCTTAGCACAGCTGGCGTCCTGACAAGCCTTGCGCGCTCCTGGGTCGTTGCTGCCAGCAATGGCGGTTAAGCTGGTGTCTATCGAGCGACCGCCCCAGCGCCATGAGCGACAGTTCCCAACAAACGACGGATTTTGTCGGCCTGCACATCCACAGCGACTACAGCCTGCTCGATGGCGCCTCGCAGCTCCCGGCGCTTGTCGATCGCGCGGTCGAGCTAGGCATGCCCGCGATCGCGCTGACCGACCACGGCGTCATGTACGGCGCGATCGAGCTAATCAAGCTCTGCCGCAACAAAGGCATCAAGCCCATCATCGGCAACGAGATGTACGTCATCAACGCCGATGACATCCAGACCAAAGGCCGCTACCGCAAGTACCACCAGGTGGTGCTGGCCAAAAACACCCAGGGCTACAAAAACCTAGTCAAGCTCACCACCGAGTCCCACCTGCGCGGGGTGCAAGGGCGCGGGATCTTCGCTCGCCCCTGCATCAACAAGCACCTGCTGGCGCAATACAGTGAGGGACTGATCGTCACCAGTGCTTGCCTGGGTGGCGAGGTGCCCCAGGCCATCCTGGCGGGCGAGCTCAAGCGCGCGCGCGAGATCGCCCAGTGGTACAAAGCCGTCTTTGGCGAGGACTATTACCTCGAAATTCAGGATCACGGCTCGCCCGAGGACCGCATCGTCAACGTGGAGCTGGTCAAAATCGCGCGCGAGCTGGATCTGAGCATCGTGGCGACCAACGACTCGCACTTTATCTCCTGCAACGACGTTGAGGCCCACGACGCGCTGATCTGCATCCAAACCGGCAAGCTCATCACCGAGGACAAGCGCCTGCGCTACAGCGGCACTGAATACCTCAAATCGGGCGAGGAAATGGCGCAGCTATTTCGCGATCACCTGCCCGATGAGGTCATCCAGCAAGCCCTGGCCACCACCCGCGAAGTTGCCGAGAAAGTCCAGCCCTACGACATCCTGGGCGAGCCGCGCATCCCCGACTTTCCCGTACCGGCCGGCCACACCGCCGATAGTTACCTGGAAGAGCTTACCTGGCAGGGACTGCTCGAGCGCTTGGAGTGCAACGAGCTCAGCGAGGTCGGCAGCGACTACAAAGAGCGCCTGCAGCACGAGCTCAAAATCATGCAGCAGCGCGGGTTCTCCACTTACTTTCTAGTGGTTTGGGACTACATCAAGTTCGCCCGCGACAACGACATCCCAGTCGGTCCGGGGCGCGGCTCGGCGGCCGGATCGCTGGTGGCCTACGCGCTGCGCATCACCAACATCGATCCCGTCCACCACGGCCTGCTGTTCGAGCGCTTTCTCAACCCTGAGCGGTCTTCCATGCCCGACATTGACACTGACTTTTGCATCGAGCGGCGCGAGGAAGTCATCGACTACGTAACCCGGCGCTACGGCGAAGATCGCGTGGCCCAGATCATTACCTTCAACCGCATGACTTCCAAGGCCGTGCTCAAAGATGTGGCGCGGGTGCTGGGTATCTCCTTTGCCGAATCCAACCGCATGGCCAAGCTCATCCCAGTGGTACGCGGCAACCCCACGCCCCTGGCCACCATGGTCTCGGAGGAAACGCCCGAGCCGCAGTTCAAGCAGGAATACGAAAACGATCCCCAAATCCGCCGCTGGGTGGATATGGCCATCCGGATCGAGGGCACCAACAAAACCTACGGCGTCCACGCGGCCGGCATCGTTATCTCGGCCCAGCCGCTCGACGAAGTGGTCCCGCTGCAGACCAACAACGACGGGGCCACCATCACCCAGTACTTTATGGACGATCTGGAGTCGTTGGGCCTGCTCAAAATGGACTTTTTGGGCCTCAAAAACCTAACGACCATCCAGCGCACTACCGAGCTCGTGGCCAGCAACCGCGGCGTCAAACTGGATCCCGACGAGCTGACGCACCAGGAGCGCGAGGCCCAGCGGCTGGCGCTGGAGCAACAGCAGTCCCAACCGGACGACGTCCGCAAGGCCTACCAGCTGCTGCAAGACGGCTACCTGGAAGGGGTGTTTCAGCTCGAGTCGTCGGGCATGCTCAAGGTCGTCCAGGACCTGGGGCCCACCAGCGTTGAAGACCTATCCTCCATTTTGGCCCTGTACCGGCCCGGCCCGCTCGATGCCGGCCTTATCCCCAAATTCATCAACCGCAAGCACGGCCGCGAGGCCACCCAGTACGACCATCCCTGGCTGGAGCCCATCCTGAAAGAGACCCATGCGGTCATGGTCTATCAGGAGCAGATCATGCGCATCGCGCAAGAGCTCGCCAGCTACTCGCTGGGACAAGCCGACCTGCTGCGCCGGGCCATGGGCAAAAAGAAAATCAAGGAGATGGAAAAGCACCGCGAGATGTTTATCGACGGTGCGACTCAAAACGGCATCGACCGCCAATTTGCCGAGGATCTGTTCGAGCAGATGCGGCTGTTCGCCGAGTACTGCCTCAGCTACGACACCGAGGTCGTCACCCTCGAGTACGGGTTGATGCCCATCGGGCGCATCGTTGAGGAGCGGATCGCGTGCCAGGTCGTCAGCGTGGATCCCAACGGCTACGTCTACACCCAGCCTGTGGCCCAGTGGCACTACCGCGGCCAGCAACCGCTCTACGCGTACGAGCTCGACAATGGCGCCTGCATCCGCGCTACCCCCGACCACGAGTTCATGACGGCCCAGGGGGACTGGCTGCCCATCGATGAGATCTTCGAGCGCGGCTTGGAGCTCAAATCCGTTGCCCGAGCCTCCCCTAGCGAGCCGCTGCCGCCAGCAGCGGCAGAACCCTTCACGGTGCCGGGGCGAACCGCTGCCAGTTGAGCTCGCCGCCCCCATCCGCAAACCAGCGCAGCAGCGCGGCCGGCTGCCCAGGGGCCAGTCCCGGCTCCCCGATCGCGGCCCGGGGCGCTTCGGTGGCGAGCGTGATCGCCACCTCGGGCGCGCAGGCGCCCCAGCGCACCAGGTTGCACGCCCCTTCCAGCAGCGGCAGCGTGGTGCCGGCGAGCGTGCCGTCGCTCAGTCGCGCTGTGCCGCCAGCCACGGTGACCGTGCGACCGTCCCAGGGGTAGTCCCCTTCAGGCAGACCCAGCGGTGCCAGGGCATCGCTGACTAAAAACGCCCCCCGCTCGCCCTGCACGGCGCGCAACAGCAGTTGCAGCATGGTGGGACAAACGTGGACGCCGTCGGCGATGGTGCCGCAGCGCACCCCAGAGGCGGTTAGCGTCGCTCCCAGCAGGCCCGGTTCGCGGTGGTGCAGGCCCGGCATGGCATTGAAGGCATGGGTCACCATGGAGGCCCCTTGCCCGAAGGCGGCGCGCGCTTGCAGCTCGTCGGCTAGCGAGTGGCCCAGACTGACGGTCGTGCCGCGCGCGCGCAACTCGGCAATGGCATGGCCGTCGGGATCGAGCTCTGGCGCTAGCGTGACGATGCGCACGGCATCGCCGCGATCGCCCAGCAACTGCCGCACGCGCTGGGCCGTTAGCGGCTGCAGCCACTGTGCCGGGTGAGCGCCGCGCTTGTCCGGGTTGAGGAAGGGCCCTTCCAAGTGCGCGCCCAGGATGCGCGCCTCGCGCGCGGGTTGGGCTGCCCGGTACTGCGCGATCGCGGCCAGCGCTTGCTGCACCCGCTCCGGGGCGCTGGTGATGAGGGTGGGCGCGTAGGCATCGATGCCCTGCTGCCACAAAAAGGTGCCCACCTGGGCCAAGCGATCGCGGTTAGCCGGGGTTAGCTCGGGAAAGGCCAGGCCCAGCGCCCCGTTGACTTGCAGGTCTACCCCGCCGCGCGAGATCCAGTCGCCGGCGACATCGTACTGCGGCTGCGTTGGGGCTGAGGCCGGCGCTTGGGCCATGGGAGCAATTGCAGCGATCGCGCCATCGGCGCCGACGCTGATGCGCTGCCGGCCTTGCCCGCCAGGGACCCGCGCGTTGGTAATATCGAAACCGCTTGCCATTGCAGCCCTAGCGCCCCAAGGAAACGACCATGCCCGCCAACGAGCCGGAAGTCGGCGTCATTATGGGCAGCGACTCCGACCTGCCCACCATGCAGGGGGCCGTAACGGCCTGCGATGCCCTGGGCGTGGCGTGCGAGCTCGCTATTGTCTCCGCTCATCGTACCCCAGATCGGATGGTGGACTACGCCCGCAGTGCCAGCGATCGCGGGCTCAAAGTGATCGTGGCGGGCGCGGGTGGGGCCGCTCACCTGCCGGGGATGGTGGCCTCGCTCACGCCGCTGCCGGTGATCGGCGTCCCCGTGCCCAGCCGGCACTTGCAGGGGATGGACTCGCTCTACTCCATCGTCCAGATGCCGCCGGGCATCCCAGTGGCGACAGTGGCCATCGGCAATGCCCGCAATGCCGGCCTGCTGGCCGTCCAAATCCTGGCAGCCCAACGCCCGACCCTGCAGCAAGTGCTGCAGCAGTACCGCCAGCAGCTCGGCGATGCCGTGCGCGACAAGCAAGCCCAGCTCGAGCGCACCGGCATGCGCGAGTACCTGCGCCAGCAGGAGGGTCAGTAGGTGCTTGCGCGATCGCGCTGGGCCCGGCTAGGGCAACGCTGGGGGTGGCTGAGCGCGCTCGTAGCCCTTTTGGCGCTCGTCAGCGGCGCTTGCGAGCGCGAACCGCAGGTGCTCCAGCCCACCTACAGTACCCGCGAGGAGATCTTTCAAACCGAAGTCGTCAACCTGGGGCTGGAGCGCTTGGGCTTTGCCGTGGATGCCCCCGGCAAGCAGTTGAGCTACGCTACCGCGCACGCCGCCATTGCCGAAGGCAACTCCGATTACGCGGCCAACCACTGGAACCCGCTGCACGACCCCTTCTTTCAAAGCAGCGGCGGCGAGAGCGCCCTGCAGCGCTTGGACACCATCGTTGCGCCGGCGCTGCAGGGCTATCTGGTGGATGGGCAAACTGCTCGGGCTGTCGGCCTGAGCAGCCTGCAACAGCTGCGCCAACCCGAGATTGCCGAGCGCTTCGATACCGATGGCGACGGCCGCGCCAACTTGCTGGGCTGCAACCCGGGCTGGCAGTGCGAGTCCGTCATCGAGCACCACCTGCAGGAGTACGGCCTCGAGGACACGGTCGAGCAGGAGCAGGGCATCTACAGCGACATGATGGCTGATGCCATCGAGCGCTTCGAGCGCGGCGAGCCCATTTTGTACTACGGCTGGATTCCGTCTTGGGTTGGGGCCGTGCTGCAGCCTGGCAGTGACGTGCAGTGGCTGACCGTCCCTTATACCTCGCTGCCGCAGCGTCCCTTAACCGCCGAGAATACCCAAATGAACGGCCAAAATTTGGGCTTTCCGGCCAATCAAATCCAGACTCTGGCCAACGCTGGCTTTGCCCAGCGCCATCCGGTCGTGCGGCGCTGGCTGGAGCTAGTTGAGATTCCCATTAGCGATCTCAACGCCGAGTACCGCTACATGCGGCGCAACGATGCCACCCCAGCCGACATTCGCGATCGCGCCCAAGACTGGATCGCGCAGCACGAGCACCAGTTCGAGCGTTGGTTGGAGCGCGCCCGCAACGCCGCCCGGTGACGCGCGCTCTATCGGCCAGGGGCTTCAACGTATCCAACGATACAGAAAAGCGCGCGCGCTGCCCGCCAGAATGAGCGCGACTGCGATTGTTGGTGCTTAGCTAGCCCGCTTAAATCGCCCCAGCTACTGGCGGGCTAACCTGCGGTGTCCGCGCCCAGCGCGCGTTTGGAGCGTTCAAGGAAACCTGCATGTCTCTGCTCAGATCGAAAGTTGCAACATCAGCCGCAGCGCCGCCACACCGGCGCAGCGCTTACATAGAGCCGCTGGCAACGCTGCTGCGCTGGTTCTCCCCCGCTTGGCTGGGCTGCATCCCGCTGGTCGCCGCGATCGTCGTTCTCTGGCACCAGGCGGCGGCCGCCCTGGGCGTCGACAACTACGACGCCCCCCAAAGCCCGCAAGAGTTGGGCGTGGTGCTCGACTCCATCTTTTTGACGCTGGCGGCAGTGCTCGTGATTTTCATGCACGTGGGCTTCGCCATGCTGGAGGCGGGCTTTAGCCGCCAAAAAAATGCTGTCAACATCCTGGCCAAAAATGTGGTCGTGTTCAGCTTGGCCTCGCTTGCCTACTGGGCGATCGGCTATGCCTTGATGTACGGCGAGGGGAACCCGGTTATCGGCCTGAGCGGCTGGTTCCTGACGGGGTTGGACGATCCCTACCCGGAAGGCATACCGCTATCAATCGACTTTCTGTTCCAGATGGCGTTTGCCGCGACGGCCGCCACTATCGTCTCGGGAGCGGTGGCCGAGCGCGTCAAGCTGAGCTCGTTCATGGTCTTTAGCGTACTGCTAGTCGGGATTGCCTATCCCATCACCGGCCACTGGGGCTGGGCCGGCGACGGCTGGCTCAGCCAGCTGGGCTTTGCCGATTTTGCCGGTTCCACGCTGGTGCACTCGGTAGGCGGCTGGGCTGCCCTAATGGGCGCTGCCATTTTGGGGCCGCGCGAGGGCAAGTACCGCGAGGACGGCACACCCACTGCCATTCCCGGCCACAACATGGCCCTGGCGACCCTGGGCGGCTTCATTCTCTGGATCGGCTGGTTTGGGTTCAACCCCGGTTCGGAGCTGGAGGCTACCGCCAATGTTCCCGGAATTGCGGTCATGACCAACTTGGCCGCCGCTGCCGGCGCCGTGGCCGCAACGCTGACTTCTTGGGCGCGGGACGGCAAGCCCGACCTTTCTATGATGGTTAACGGCTTTTTGGCCGGCCTGGTGGCCATCACCGCCGGCTGTGCCTACGTCACGGATCTGGGCGCCATCATCATTGGCGGCATTGCGGGCTTTATTGTCGTGCTCTCAGTGGCTTTTTTCGAGCGCGCCCAAATCGACGACCCGGTGGGGGCCATCTCGGTCCACCTGATTGCCGGCATTTGGGGCACCCTGGCCGTGGGCATCTTTGCAGTCGCGCCTGGTAAAGACGTAGAAGCCGGCATCGACCAGTTTCTGAGCCAGCTGCTAGGCGTCGGCGCCGTGGGGCTGTTTACGGTCGTGGTCACCGGGATCTTTTGGGCCCTGGTGCGTGCCATCATGGGCATTCGCGTTACGCCCGAAGAAGAAATCCAGGGCTTGGACATTGGCGAGCACGCCATGGAGGCCTATAGCGGCTTTGTCAAAGAAGCGGATGCTTTTAGCAGCAGCGGCAGCTTCGGCAGCATGGGCGCTAGCTCGCGCGGCTCCCAGGCCCGCTAGCAAACGGGACCGGATGTTCCGGCAAGTCCGCCGGGCGCATCCCTAAGTTTGAGCTGCCCGGCCAGAATGGCACCATTGGGAGCAAAGCCAGCGTCGAGGCAGCCCAGCCAGGAGCGGCCCATGGATACCAAATCGTTCAAGCGCTCGCTTCAGCACTCGCCCAACTACCACCGCCGGGGCTTCGGCTATGAAGCCGAAGTCGCCGATGCCATGCAGTCGGAGTACCAAAGCGAGCTCATCCGCGAAATTCGCAACAACGGCAATTGGCTGACGCGCGGCAACGTTACCATCCGCCTCGCCGAGGCATTCGGCTTTTGCTGGGGAGTCGAGCGGGCTGTGGCGATCGCTTACGAAAGCCGCGAGCATTTTCCCAACGAGCGCATTTGGATCACCAACGAAATCATCCACAACCCCGGCGTCAACCAGAAGCTGCGGGATATGGAGGTGAGCTTCATTCCCGTTCGGGACGGCCAGAAGGATTTCTCGGTCGTTGACTCGGGCGATGTTGTGATCCTTCCGGCCTTTGGCGCGAGCGTGCAGGAGATGCAGCTGCTCAACGACAAGGGCTGCACCATCGTCGATACCACCTGTCCCTGGGTCTCCAAGGTTTGGAACTCGGTCGAGAAGCACAAAAAACGCCAGTTTACCTCCATCATCCACGGCAAGTACCAGCACGAGGAAACCATCGCCACCAGCTCATTTGCCGACAAGTACCTGGTCGTGCTCGACTACGACGAAGCCAGCTACGTTGCCGACTACATTCTCAACGGCGGCGACAAGGACGAATTCATGCGCAAGTTCGGCGAGGCCTGCTCGCCGGGCTTTGACCCCGACCGGGATCTGGAATACGTGGGGGTGGCCAACCAGACCACCATGCTCAAAAGCGAGACCGAGCAGATCGGTAAGCTGTTCGAGCGCACCATGCTCAAAAAGTACGGCCCCAGCGAAGGGAGCCAGCACTTTATGAGCTTCAACACCATCTGCGACGCCACCCAGGAGCGCCAGGACGCCATGTTCGATCTGGTGGAGGAGGACCTATCGCTGATGGTGGTCATTGGCGGCTTCAACTCCTCCAACACCACCCACCTGCAAGAAATCGCCATCGAGCGCGGCATCCCCTCCTACCACATCGATGGCGCCGAGCGCATCGGTCCGGGCAATCGCATCGAGCACAAGCCGCTGGGTCAGGGCCCCACCGTGACCGAGGGCTGGCTCCCCGAGGGGCACATCACCATCGGGGTTACCTCAGGTGCCTCCACCCCTGATCGCGCTGTCGAGGAGGTCCTGCAGCAGATCTTTGCGCTCAAAGCACCGGCCGAGCCGGCGCCCGCGCGCTCGTAGCCGGCGGGCGCGCTCAGCGCTCGCTGAGGTAGGTGCTGCGCTCGAGGCTGCGCCGGTAGTTGCGCAGCAGCCGCTGCGATGCCTGGGGATCCAGGCCGTGCCGTTCGGTGCGCTGGCGCAGGCGCTCGAGCAAATCGGCAGGGCTGTAGCCCACGGTTTGGAGGATGTCGGCGATCGTATCGCCCCCCTCGATGCGCTCGATGGAATAGCTATCGGCGGTGGCGCGGATGCAGGCCACGTTGGGATGGCCGAACAGGTTGTGGGCATTGCCCATGATTTGCTGGTAGGTCCCTACCAGGAACATGCCCAGGTAGTAGGGCTCGCGGCCATCGAGCGGATGGAGCGGCAGGACGCGCTCGGACTGGCCCGTCTGCGGCGAGACGAAGCGGTCGATCTGGCCGTCGCTGTCGCAGCTCAGATCGCCCAGCACGCCGCGCTGCGTGGGTGCCTCGTCCAGGCGATGGAGGGGCATGATGGGAAACAGCTGCTTGATCGCCCAGCTATCGGGGGCTGAGCGGAAGATGGAGCAATTGACGTAGTAAATCGCTGCCATGACCATCTCTAGGGCCGCGCGTTCCTCGCTGTTGGCAGCGCACTCGCGCACCAGCGCCAGCAGGCGATCGCAGCAGGCCCAGTAGAGCCGCTCGGCGCGCGCGCGCTCGGCCAGGCTGAGGTAGCCAAAATCAAACAGCCCCACCGCTTCTTCTCGGAATTGAACGGCGTCGTGGTAGGCCTCTTGGTAGTTGCCCGCCCCAAGCGCATCGTAGGTCTCCCACAAGTTGCGGATGATGCGGGGATCGCCCGCTTCGCGGCGGGCCGGTAGCGCCGTTGGGGGTTCGCTGCTGCCCAGCACGTCGAACGCGAGCACGGCATGGTGGGCGGCAATGGCGCGGCCGCTTTCGCTAATGAGGGTCGGGACTGGGACCGAGCGCGCCTCGCACGCCTCTTTGACCTCCGCCACAATGTCGTTGGCGTAGTTTTGCATGTTGTAGTTTTTGGAGGCCTGCCCCTGGCGTTTGGAGCCGTCGTAGTCGACCGCCAGGCCGCCGCCCACATCCAGATAGCGCAGGGGGACGCCCAACTGGCGCAGCTCGACGTACAGCTGGCTGGCCTCGCGGATGGCAGCCTTAATGGTGCCGATCGCCGCGATCTGAGAGCCGGCGTGAAAGTGCAGCAGCTGCAGGCAGTCCAGCATGCCAGCTTGCTGCAGCCGCTCGACTACCTCCAGCAACTGCGGCGCGGTGAGGCCGAACTTGGCGTGATCGCCGCTGGAGTGCCCCCAGTGACCCGAACCGGAGGCGCTGAGCTTGGCCCGAACGCCCAAAAGGGGGCGGATGCCCAAGTCGCGGCTGAGCTCGATGGCGGTTGCCAGCTCGCTGGGGTGCTCCAGCGTCAGTGCCGGCGTAGGACCCAAGCGCTGCGCCAGCAGGGCCATCTCGATGTACTCGCGGTCCTTGTAGCCGTTGCAGACCAGCAGCCCCGCCGTTCCGGGTTGGGCATCGAAGGTGGCCAGCGCAATTGCCAACTCGGGCTTGGACCCCACCTCCAGCCCGCAGCTTTGGGCGCTGCCAAATTGAGCCAGCGCCTGGCGGCAGTGGGCGTACTGGTTGCATTTGAGCGGAAAGACGCTGTAGTAGGCGCCCGGGTAAGCGTAGTGCGTGATCGCGCGCTCGAAGCAGGCCTGCAGCCGGGCCCAGCGATCCGCCAGGATGTCGGAGAAGCAAACCAGCAGCGGCGGGTTCAGGCCGCGCTCGCGCAGCGCGCCTACGATCTCGTACAAATCCAGCTGCGGCCCGCGATCGCCGCAGGGCGAGACCGTCACGCGCCCGGCCGCATTGACGCTAAAGTAGGGCTCGCCCCACTGGCGCACGCCGTAGAGCGCCTCGCTGTCGGCGGCGTGCCAGGCGCCACCCGCTTGGTGATCGCTGGCGGCGGCCCGCGTGCTGGGATCGGCTGCCATAGCAGCTCCAAATGCGGTCTCAGCTTAAGCTGACGGGGGGCTCGTAGCCCCAGCGCTCGATGAACGGATGCCAGCGATCGCGCACGCGCTGCGCGGTCTGGGCATCCAGGGCGTGCGGTTTTTTTTGGTACTGGCTGACCGAGTCGAGGTAGCGGGCAAAGGCGTCCCGGTCAATCTCAAAGCCATCCCAGTGCAACGTAGCGTAGATGCGCTCCAGCTCGCCCAGCGGATCGGCCTCAAACTGCTCGAAGCAGACCTCGGCCAGTTGCCCGGCCGGCAGCGCTGCCGTCTGCTGGAGGCACGCCTCCATCAGGCGCGGGTAGGTTTGCAAAATCCACTCGTCGCAATCCAGGCCCTCAACCGGTTGCAGGGCAAAGGTGCGAAACAGCTGGCGGTAGAAGGTCTGCATGGAGCTAAAGACGCGGTACGGGTTGCGATAGATGTGGATGAATTGGGCCTGGGGCCAGAGCGCCTGCAACAGGGCAACGCGCCCCGAATAGACCGGGTTTTTGATCAAAAGCGATTGCTGGGGGTGCTGGCACCAGACCTTGCTCAAAAAGTAAACGAAGGTGCGCTGCCAGGCCTCGCTCTCATCGTTAGTGCAGCCGTCGAAAAAAACGCCGCGATTGAAGTTGCGGGCAAAGTGCTGCGGGAAGTAAATCCCGTGGTAAAAAGACAGCGGCGTCATGTTGGCCAGTGCAATCTCATCTTCTTGGGGCGAATCCGGCTCGACCGGAATGCGGTCGATGAAGCGCTCGGCCGGCAGCGCGCGCTCCAGCAGCGGGCGCAGGGTGCGCGCCAGGCTCAACATTTCCCAGGGCAGCCCCGTCGCCAGCGGCGAGACGTAGTTGAAGGCCCGCGACTTGCTCAGGACGTTGTAGAGATGGGTCGTCCCGCTGCGCCAGTGACCGATGATGAACACCGGCGCCGGCATGGCCTGGGCCCGGCGCGCCAGCCCCAGGGCAGCCGCGCGCTCGGCCAGCGTGAACGGCCAGCGCAGCAAGACGGCGCTGGCAATGGCAGCCAGCTGGGGCCACTGCTGGTGCGGGATGGGGCCGTTGCCGGCCAGTACCTTTAGCAGCGTTGCCGGGTTGCTGCCGCTGAGCGGATGGCGGAGGCCGGGGCGGGCAGCGGGCATGGCAAGGGCGGCGTTCGGCCCCGACGAGCCTAACAAGCCGCCCTGGGCGCGCGCGATCGCGGCAGCGATTCAGCGTCTGATAAGATTCGAGCGCTAAATTCTGCTCGGATGTTGGAATCCATCGGTGGTGAGGAGCGGATGAGATGAGTGCCCAGCAAGATGCCCTAAGCGTTCTCGAAGCGACAAGCCGCACGTTCTACATTCCCATCGTGCGCTTGCCCGGCGAGCTGCAGGCCGCCGTGGCCTCTGGTTATTTGTGCATGCGCGCGATCGACGAAATTGAAGACTCGCCCCAGCTGCCCAACGCGGCCAAAGCCGAGCTGCTGCGCGGCATCAGCACCACGCTGCAGGCTTCCACCGAGCGCGATGCCCCAGGTAACTTTGCCCCAGTTTGGGGCGATCGCCGCGCGCAGCTAGCGGAAGTGACGTGTCGCATTGGCGAATGGGCAGTGCTGGCGCCGGCTTCCATCGCGCCGCGCGTTTGGGATGCCACGGCTGCCATGGCGGACCGGATGGCCTACTGGGCCGAGCGCAACTGGGCGGTACGCACCGAGGCCGATCTGGATCGCTACACGTTTGGGGTCGCCGGGGCGGTGGGCCTGTTGCTCTCGGATCTGTGGGCTTGGTACGACGCAACGCTCACCGATCGCACCCAGGCCATTGGGTTTGGTCGCGGGCTGCAGGCGGTCAACATCCTGCGCAACCGCAGCGACGACTGGGCGCGTGGCGTTGACTTTTTCCCCAATGGTTGGACCAGCAGCGACATGCACGCCTACGCGCAGCGCAACTTGCAGCTGGCGCGCGCCTACACGGCCGCTCTCCCGCAGGGGGCGGCGCGCGAGTTCTGCCAGATCCCGCTAGCGCTAGCCGAGTCCACGCTCGCGGTCCTGCAGCAGGGTCGCGAGAAGCTCACGCGCGCCGAGGTCGAAGCCATCGTCGAGGGTGCTACCGAGGCGACGGCGGACCCAGTGGCAGGCAGCGAACGGGGCTAGCCGAACAGGCTCGCCAGAGAGCGCACCATGTTTTGGGGGTGCAGCGAGTCCTCGGCGGCAGTGGGCTCGTAGCCGCAGTGCACCATGCAGTCGGCGCACTTGGGATTGCCGCTGGCGCGCCCGTACTGGCTCCAGTCGGTTTGTTCCATTAGCTCCTGGAACGTATCGAAGTAGCCGTCATCCAGCAGGTAGCAGGGCTTTTGCCAGCCCAGCACGCTGTAGCTGGGACTGCCCCACGGCGTGCACTCGTAGTCCTTTTCGCCGGTGAGAAAGTCGAGAAACAGCGGGTTGTGGTTGAAGCGCCAGTTTTTCTCGCCGGCCTTGAACGGCGCTAGCATCTCGCGGAAGAGCGCGCGGGTCTGCTCGCGCTGCAGAAAATGGTCTTGATCGGGGGCTTTGTCGTAGCTGTAGCCGGGCGAGACCATCATGCCGTCGACGCCCAGGCTCATGACGTAGTCGAAAAACTGCTGCATCTCGTACGGATCGGCGCCCTCAAAGACCGTGGTGTTGGTGGTGACGCGAAAGCCCTTGGATTTGGCGGTCTGGATGGCTTGAACGGCTTTGTCAAAAACGCCTTGTTGGTTGACGCAGCTGTCGTGTTGCTCGCGCAGGCCATCGAGGTGGATGCTAAAGGTGAGGTGACTGGAGGGCTGGAACTTGTCCAGGTATTGCTCGAGCAGCACGCCGTTGGTGCACAGATAGACGAACTTGCCGCGCGCGATCAGCCCCGAGACGATCTCGTCAATTTGCGGGTGCAGCAGCGGCTCGCCGCCCGGAATGGAGACCACCGGCGCCCCGCAGGTCTCGGCCGCATCGAAGCACTCCTGGGGCGTGAGGTTGCGCTTGAGGACTTCCTTGGGGTGCTGGATTTTGCCGCATCCGGGACAGGCTAAGTTGCACCGAAACAGCGGCTCCAGCATGAGCACGAGCGGGTAACGCTTGCGCCCTTTGAAGCGCTGGGTAAGAATGTATTTGCCAACGGTAAGTGCTTGCTTGATATTGATTGCCATAGTGCGCTCCTCACAATAGTGAATTTTTTAAAGATCGGGCGGGGGTATTACTCAAGTTTGGCATAGCCGCGCTCGAGGAACCAGCGAACGGCATCCCGCAGGGCGCCCTCGAGCGGCGATTGGGGCAGGCCCAACTCGCGCACTGCCTTGGAGCAATCGCAGTAGAGCGGTCGGGCCGCCATGCGCACCCCCTCCAGCGGAACTGAGGGAGATTTGCCCGCGAGCGCCAGGACGCGCTCGTCCGCCCAAGCTGCAATTGCGGGCAACCAGGGGGGCACGGCGACCTTGGGGGCGGTCAGGCCTGTTAGCTCGGCCAGGCGATCCAGCAGCGCCTTGAGCGCCAGGTTTTGGCAACCGAGCAGGTAGCGCTCGCCCGAGCGCCCGCGCTCTAGCGCCAGCAAGTGCCCCCAGGCCGCATCGCGGACGTCGATGGCATTGAAGCCAGTGGGCATATAGACCGGCATCTGGCGCCGCAGGAACCGCAGCACGATATCGCCAGCTGGGGTGGGTTTGGCATCGCCGGGACCCAGTGGTGTGGTGGGAATGGCGACGACGACCGATTGGCCGCTGCTGGCGGCCGAGAGGGCGGCCTGTTCGGCCCAGTACTTGGAGCGCTCGTAGGGACTGGCCAACGACTGGGGGCTGGCTGAGTGAGCTTCGTTGGGGAGCGAAGCCCGCCGGCTCGTGTCGAGGTTGACAGCCGAGCCGGTAAAGACTGTGCGCTCGATCCCGGCCTGGCGGGCTGCCGCTAGCACGTTTTGGGTGCCGCGGACGTTGCTGGCATGCAGCCGGTGGCGATCCGCCCACCACAGCGAGTTGCACGCAGCCAGATGGAACAGGTACTGGCACCCGCGCATGGCCCGGGCCAGCTCGGGATCGTTGAGATCGCCGGTGATGGTCTCGACTGCCAAGCCCTCGAGGTTGTCGCGCTGGCTCTGAGTGCGCACCAAGGCGCGCACGGCATAACCTTGCTGGCACAGCAGGTGGACCAGGTGGCTGCCAATAAAGCCGTTTGCGCCGGTGACGAACGCGCGCGCGCTCATGAGCGCCCCCTGGTGGCAGCATCGCTCCTCCATGGAAGCAGATTGGGCTGCCATCCTAGAGGGGCCCGATTAGCGCTGGCTGAGTCCTGTTGAGCCCCGATGCGCCCATCGATGCCGTCTTGGTGCCCCAAGGCATGGAAGCGCGCGCCGTCCGGCGCGGCTTGCGGCGCGCTGGCGCACCGCAGCCAACGCTGGTTGCGCTCCCCATGGGGCCGAGCGCAACGGCCGCCTGCCTGGGGCAATGGTTGCAGCAGAGGGCGTTCTGGCATCCGCCCCGCTGCCTGCTGCTGGGGTTGGCCGGGAGCCTCAGCGATCGCTACCGCGTAGGCGATTTGGCCGTGTGTGCGACGGGCTACTGCCGCTGCGACCCGGACGGAGAGCGGCAAGCCAGTTACGATCGCGCGCTAACGGCCTGGCTGCAGCAGCGCCTCGGGGCTCGCGCGGGGGTAGCCCGCGCACTGACCCACGATCGCTTGGTCGCTTCGGCCGCGCGCAAGCGCGAGCTGGCGCGTGCCTATTGCAGTGACGTGGTGGAGATGGAGGGCTGCGCCGCCCTGCAGGCGCTGGGGGCAGGTGGCGCCCGACTGGCGATGCTGCGCACCATTGGCGATGGCTGCGATCACGACCTGCCCGATCTGAGCCCAGCGCTGGGTGCAGACGGCTCGCTGCGATCACTGCCGCTTGCAGGGTGCCTGCTGTGCCAGCCCATCCGCGCGGGCCGTTTGGTCCGCGGCAGCCTGCGAGGGGTGCGCGTTCTGGAGCGCGCGGTGGCCTATTTATTCTCGGGGGCGGCGGGATAAACGCGGCCCTTCCAAGCGCCACCGCGCCCCTGCCAGTGGCGGCGGGCCGAATCCAGCGCCATCAGCGCGTACAGCATCGCGATCGCCGGCAACAGCAGCGCCAGCGGCGCGGGTTGCCGGTAGTAGCGCAGCGTGGGCACGTAGGCTGCCGCCATGAGCCCCCATCCCAGTGTGCCCGCCCCCGCAATGGCCGGTTTGCCCGCCATAGCACCGCCCATGGCGCCGGCCGGTGGGACAGCGTAAGCCAGCAGCAGGCCCAGGATCGCGGCTAGCAGCAAAATCAGGGAGCGGTGGAGCTGGACAAAGGCCGTGCGCGCCACGACGTGCCAAATTTGCCCCAGCGAGCCATAGGGCCGCAGGCTGCGCGTGGCAGTGCTCAACCCCAGCCAGATGCGGCCCGAGGGGCCGCGTTGCTTGATGGCGCGCGCCAGCGTGCAGTCATCGATTAGGGCGTGACGCACGGCCTCCAGCCCGCCCGCTTGCACCAGCGCCGCGCGGCGCACCAGCAGGCAACCGCCAGCCGCTGCGGCCGTCGGGCGCTGGGGATCGTTGGCCCAGCGGAAGGGATAGACCAGGCGAAAGAAAAACACGAAGGCCGGCACCAACAGCCGCTCCCAAACGCTGCGGCACTGCAGGCGCACCATGACCGAGACCAAATCCCGGTTGCCGCTGCGGGCCTGGGCGACCAGCCGGCGGACGTTGACCGCATCGTGGGCGATGTCGGCATCGGTAAGCAGCCAGTAATCGGGCGGGTGCTCCCCAGCGCTGGCATGATGGATGCCTTGCTGCAGCGCCCAGAGCTTGCCGGTCCAGCCGGGGGGCGGCTCTCGGCCGGTTACGACTGTAACCTGCTCCTGGGCGCCGACCTCGCGGGCTGCGGTGCGGGCAGCTTGGGCCGTTCCGTCCGTACTGCCATCGTCCACGACCGTGACCGTTAGCGATCCTGGGTAGCGCTGGGCCAGCAGCGACTGCAACGCCTGGGGCAAAAACGCTGCCTCGTTGCGGGCGGGCATGATGGCGCCCACCGAAGGGGGCGCCTCAGTGCCCAGCTCGGCCTCGGCGGGGACGGTCTCCTCCAGGATGGGTCGGGCGCGCCAGAATTGGCCCCACCCGAGCAGCAGGCCCACCCAAACAGCCAGCGCCATGACTGTCAGGCCTAGTGCGATTGCAGCCATGGGACAATTGCTAAGTTGCGAGCGCGGGCACTAGGATTGGCGCTGGTCTTAGGCTGTGGCAGGCGAGGAGCCCTTCCATGCAAGCACCGAGTTCGGTCACCGCCGCCGCCCTCTTCAGCGCGATCGCAGCCGGCCAGGAATACCTGTTGGGGCTGCAGGCGCCAGCCGGGTACTGGCAGTCGGAGCTCGAATCCAACGTCACCATAACAGCCGAGATCGTCCTGCTCCACAAGATCTGGGGCACCGAGGGCGACCGCCCGCTGGATAAAGCCGCGGCTTACCTGCGCCAGCAGCAGCTCGACAATGGCGGCTGGTCGCTGTTTTACGGTGATGGCGGCCACCTCAGCACTGCTATTGAGGCCTACATGGCGCTGCGGCTGTTGGGGGTCCCCGCTAGCGACGCGGCCCTGGGGCGAGCGCGCGATTTCATCCTGGCGCGCGGCGGCATCAGCAGTGCGCGCATTTTTACCAAACTCCACCTGGCGCTCATCGGCTGCTACGACTGGCGCGGCGTCCCCTCCATTCCGCCCTGGCTGATGCTGCTGCCCGAGCAGTCGCCGTTTACAATTTACGAGCTCTCCAGTTGGGCGCGCGCCAGTACAGTCCCGCTAATTGTGGTCTGCGATCGCAAGCCGGTCTTTGCCACAGACCCCGCCATTAAACTGGACGAGCTCTACGCCGAAGGCCGCGATCGGGTCCGCTTTGAGCTGCCCAAGCGGGGGGACTGGCGCGACGGCTTCGTGTGGCTGGACGATGCCTTTAAAGCCGCCGAGGACTGGAACCTCGTCCCCGGGCGCGAAGAAGGCGTCCGCGCGGCCGAGCGCTGGATCCTGGCGCACCAGGATCCCAGCGGCAACTGGGGCGGCATCATCCCGGCCATGCTCAACTCGCTGCTGGCGCTGCGCTGCCTGGATTACGACGTTGCCGATCCGGTGGTGCGGCGCGGCCTGCAAGCCGTGGACCGCTTCGCTATCGAAACGCCGCAGCACTACCGCGTGCAAGCCTGCATCTCGCCGGTGTGGGACACGGCTTGGGCGCTACGGGCCCTGCGCGATTCGGGGCTGGAGGCCGAGCGGCCCGAGCTGGTGCGCGCCGGCGATTGGTTGCTGGCCCAGCAAATTTTGGACTACGGTGACTGGGCCGTTAAGAACCCGCGCGGCGAGCCGGGCGGCTGGGCCTTTGAGTTTGACAACCGCCACTACCCCGATTTGGACGATACGGCCGCGGTGGTCATGGCGCTGCAGCGCGTGCGCTTGCCCGACGAGCGCCACAAGCGCGCTGCCATGGAGCGGGCAGTGCGCTGGCTGGCCTCAATGCAGTGCCAGCAGGGGGGTTGGGGCGCCTTCGATGTCGACAACAACCAGGCGTGGCTCAACGAGCTCCCCTACGGCGATCTGCAGGCCCTGATCGACCCCAACACCACCGATGTCACCGCCCGGGTGCTGGAGATGCTGGGCCACTGCAACCTAGCCATGCACCCCGATAGAGTCCAGCGCGCGATCGCCTATCTGAGCGGCCAGCAAGAAAGCAATGGGGCCTGGTACGGCCGCTGGGGCGTCAACTACATCTACGGCACCAGCGGCGCCCTGTCGGCGCTGTGCGAGACGGCGCCGCAGTCGCAGCAGCGCGTGATCGCGCGCGGGGCCGCTTGGCTCGCGGGCTGCCAGAACTCGGATGGCGGTTGGGGCGAGACCTGCCGCAGCTACGATGACCCCACGCTGCGCGGGCAGGGCAACAGCACCGCCTCCCAAACCGCTTGGGCGCTCATCGGCCTGATTGCTGCCGAGCGCACGGTGGGCGGGCTCGCGCGCGAGGCAATCGAGCGCGGCGCGGGCTATCTGCTCGCCACCCAGCAAGCCGATGGCAGCTGGGACGAGGCCGAGTTCACCGGCACGGGCTTCCCCGGCCACTTCTACATCCGCTACCGGCTCTACCCGCAGTACTTCCCGCTCAAGGCCCTGGGCGACTACCGCGCCTGGGCGGGCGCTAGTCCGCCAGCGGGCTAAACGAGCGCACGGCCAGCACCGGCCCGATGGCCGCAACAGTCATGACCTCCGGGCGTAGCTCCCCGGTTACGCGCACCGGGGTTTGGGTCCGGCAGAGCTCGGCCGGCGGGTCCTGGAGCTCGTAGGCCTCGCCGTCGTCGGCGACCAGCGCCCAAGCCCCCGGGCCGATGTCGCGCCGCTCCACGCGGCCGGTAACCGTCACGCTCACGTTGCCGGCCGCTCCTGATGGCTCGCCAACCCGGCCAAGCCCACGCAGAGCATCGCATTGATCCCCAAAAAGCTGCGGGCGATCGCGCCGCTGCCCAGCCCCCAAACAGCCGGGTCGGCGACGGCACTAACGCCCAGGCAGGCTGCTGTCCCCAACGAGGCGCCCACGGCAAACCACCGCCAGCGCGGATGCCCCAGCAGCAGGGCCACCAGCGCGAACGGCAGCAGGACGCTGGCAAACAGGGGATTGAGCTGGGTCGTTCCGGGCACGGCATTGCCCAGCTCGGGGAGCGAGCTGCCCAGCAACCGCATGGGCCACTGCGGCGCGTCCCACAGATACACCCCGCGCAGGAAAAACAGCCCGGAGCTGCCCGCCAGCAGTCCGCCCGCCAGCGGCCAGCTCCAGTTGAGCGGAAAAACGGTGCGCAGCAACCACGCCAGCAGGTACGAGCCCACCACCATTGCCAGCTTGGGCAGCACCATGGTGGGGGCGCCATCGATCCAGAACCAGGGGTTGAGGTAGCCGTTGCGGCGCAGCCAGCGCCAAAAGTCGCGCACCCCGATGCGCCCCTGCTCCGCCCGCTGGACGGCCGAGGCGGCATCCAGCTGGCCGGCCCCAAAGTGATTGAGCGGATCCTCGGCCACGGCGCGGGCGCTGCGCGCGAGCGCCTGGCGAACGGCCGCCGGCTGCTCCAGCCCGCTGGCTTTCATGAGCGCGACCGCACCCGAGACGTGGGGGGCAGCGGTGCTGGTGCCCTGAAAGCCGGCGAAAACGGCGCCCTCGGTTTGGGGATCGATGGTGTTTTGGACGATCTTGCCCGCCTCGCTGCCGCCGGGGGCGGCAATGTCAACGCCCGCGCCGAAGTTGGAGTAGGGCGTTTTTTCATCGGCCGGGTCCAGGGCCGAGACGCCAATGACCTGCGGGTAGCGGGCGGGGTAGGCTGCCGCGTTGCGGTTAGCGTTACCGGCAGCCGCCACCACGACAGCCCCCTTATCGGTGGCGTTGGCGATCGCATCTTCCAGCACGGCGCTTGCCCCCATGCCGCCCAGGCTTAGGTTGATGGCATCAGCGCCGCGATCAGCGGCCAACCGGATGGCTTCGGCAATGTCGGTTACCGTGCCGCTGCCGTTGCGCCCCAGCACCTTGAAGGGCATGATGGCGGCTTTGGGGGCAATCCCAGCAACGCCATAGTGATTGTTGGTCGATTGCGCGATGGTTCCGGCCACGTGGGTGCCATGCCCGACATCGTCGCTGGCTTGGGCGCGGTTGTTGACAAAGTCGTGCCCTTGCAGCAGCTCCGTCCGCGCCAGGTCGGGGACGCGGCTGACGCCCGTATCGATGACCGCCACCTTGATGCCGTCGCCTTTGGTCTCTTCCCAGGCGCGCTCTTGGTTGATGCTGCGCAGGTTCCACTGCTTGGGATAGCCCGGGTCGTTGGGGACCTCAAAGGCCCGGTAGCGGTAGTTGGGCGCAATCGCCTCGGTGAGCTCGCTGAGCTCGGAGCGCCGCAGCGCGGTCAGCCGTTCGGCATCGCCGCGGATGGTGTAGAGCCGCTCGCCGCGCGAGAACTGACTGTTGAGCTGCGGCTCGACCCCGTAGCGATCGCGCAGGGTTTCGAGCTCGCGCTCGACGGTGGCGGCCGGCACGCCGTCGCGAAAATCCAGGGCAATGGAGTCAAAAGGCGGGCGGTTGGGGGAGCCGGCCAGCCCGACTAACAGGCCTACAGCAACCAGCGCGAGGCCCCCAGTCAGCAGCAGCTTGCGCATGGCTATCCTCTCCGGTTGGCACCCAGCCGGTGCCCTCAAAGCCGTACTGCCAGCTTAGCCAACGGCTGTGCGGCTGCCCACAACCCTGGGGCTGGCGCTATTCGGGGTCGCGGTAGGCGCGAATCATGGCCTGGGTTCCCTGCTGGCGGCCGTCCTCGAGCTGGGCGACAGCCTGAAACAGGCGCTCGGCCAGCTGCGTGCCCGGGAGCTCGCTGGCATCGGGCACGCTCTCGCGCACCAACCGCAGGTCTTTGAGCATGTGGCCGATGGCAAAGCCAGGGGCCAAATCGGAATCGGCGGCGGCCAGTTTGGGGCCCAAGTTGGCCAGGATCCAAGACCCGGCAGCGCCGGTGCTGCAAACCTCTACCACCGTATTGGGATCGAGCCCCTGCTGGCGCGCTAGCTGCATGGCCTCGCACAGCGCGACCACGTGCAGCGAGGCCAGGGTTTGGTTGCAGAGCTTGACCGCCTGGCCGCTACCCACCGGGCCGCAGTGGCGGATGGTTTGGCCCATGACCGCAAACAGCGGATAGCAGCGCTCGAACTCGGCCGGCTCGCCGCCAGCCATGACCGTCAGCGTGCCGTTCTGGGCACCCACATCCCCGCCCGAGACTGGCGCATCGACCAGCGATAGCTCCTGCTGCTGCAACTGGCCTGCTATCCGGCGCGTGGCCTCGGGCCCGATGGTGGTCATATCCGCCACGAGCGTGCCGCGGCGGGCGTGGGTGGCGACCCCGCCCTCGCCCAGCAGGACGCGCTCGACATCGGGGACATCGCCCAGGCAAGTCACTACAATATCGGCCGCGGCGACCGCCTCGGGCAGCGAGGCAGCTACGGTCGCGCCAGCCTCGGCGGCCGTTTGGATGCCGGGGCGCTCGGGACTGCGATTCCAGGCTGTTACCGCGTACCCCGCCCGGGCGAGGTTGGCTGCCATGGGACCGCCCATGACGCCCAAACCGAGAAAGCCAACGTGGGGTGCGCTCATGGGGTTGCTCCGTGCGCGTCGCGTGCCAGCTTAGCTCGCCTGGCGCTTGCCCGTTACTGGCCCTGTAAGCCCCGGATGGCCTCCAGTAGGGCGCGCGCTTTGTTGAGGGTTTCTTGGTATTCCTGCTCGGGCTCGGAGTCGGCCACGACCCCAGCGCCCGCTTGCACCGAAACCCGCTGGCTGCCCTCGCCCGGTTGCACCACCATGGTGCGAATGGCAATGGCGGTGTTGAGCTGGCCTTCAAAATCGTAGTAGCCGTAGGCGCCAGCGTAGGGACCGCGCGGTTCAGGCTCGAGCTCGTTGATAAGCTCCATGGCCCGGATCTTGGGGGTTCCGGTGACCGTCCCGGCCGGAAAGCAGGCAGCAAACAGGTCCCAAGCGCCGCGATCGGCGGCGAGCTTGCCCGCGATGTTGCTGACCAAGTGCATGACCCGGGAGTAGCGCTCGATCGCCATGAGCTCGTCCACGCGAACGCTGCCGGTTTGGCAGGCGCGGCCCAAATCGTTGCGGCCCAGATCCACCAGCATGACGTGCTCGGCGATTTCTTTGGGATCCGAGCGCAGCGCCTGGGCGAGGGCCTCGTCTTGGGCGGGGGTCTCGCCGCGCGGGCGCGTCCCGGCAATGGGGCGCAGCGTGGCTTGCAGCTCCCCGTCACCATCGCGGCTCGCTTTGACCATGACCTCGGGTGAGGAGCCGATGAGCTGCCAGTCGCCCAAGCTGTAGTAGGCCATGTAGGGGGACGGGTTGATGGCGCGCAGGGCGCGGTAGAGCTCGAAGGGATGCCCTGGGTAGGTGGCTGACAGGCACTGCGATAGCGACACCTGGAAGATATCGCCCGCGCGGATGTAGGCTTGCGCCTGCCGAACGCTATCGCAAAAGCGCGCCTGGGTGGTGTTGCTGTCGTAGCGCGGCGGCGCGGCCGCTGGCGGCGGCGCCCAGCGCAACAGGGTAGCCTGGGCCGGCAGCGGTTGCTGGAGCTCATCCACCAGCTGGCGGACGCAGGCACTGGCCCGCTCGTAGGCGGCCTGGCACTCGGTGGTGGGATCGCGCAGGTCGGCATAGGTGATCGCCCAAATGCGGCGCTGGATTTGGTCGAAGGCAATCAGGCGATCGACCTGCATCCAGACGCCGTCCGGTAGCTCGCGCGCCGAGGTTGGGTGGAGGCTAATGCTGGGCTCGATCCAGCGAATGGCCTCATAGCCCCAAACCCCGAACAGGCCACCCAATCCGGGGGGTAGCTCGGCCAGCTTGACGGGCTGGATGTCGGCCAGGCAAGCCTGCAGGATTTGAAACGGGTTGCCCGAGTGCCGCTTGCAGGTGCCGTCGCGGTAGGTCTGGGTCGTGCCATCGCCGCTGGCGTGCAGCACCCAGATGGGATCGCAGCCCAAAAAGCTGTAGCGCCCCAGGCGCTCGCCGCCCTCAACCGACTCCAGCAAAAAGTTGTAGGGGTGACCGGCGCAGGTTCGGTACCAAGCGGAAACGGGCGTTTCCAGATCGGCGATCCAGGCCTGATAGACCGGGACGAAGTTGCCCTGTTGGGCCAGCGTGCGAAAGGTGGCGAAATCGGGCGCGATGGGCATGGCCTAAGGCGTCATGGCTACGCCAAAAAGGACTGGGGGTTACCCCAGTCCCAAACGGCTGGTTTTGGATGCGGGTGGCTAGACTTCGTAGGGCTCTTGCCCCGAGAACTTGAGGGTTGCCGGCTCGGGGTTTTTGCCGATGCTGCGATCGATTTTGCCCACGTAAGGACGCCCTTGGTTGGCCGTTTCGGGGAAGACCCCATCTTTGGGGTGGAGGTATTCGATCTCGCCGTTGGGATAGATGCGATAGATCTTGAAGTCTTGAATTTTGGGCTTGAACTTGGTTTTGAGTTGGGTCCCTAGCGCCAGGCACTGTTCTTTGCGGGCAAAGTAGCAGACGTTTTGGCCCTCGTTCATGATGGCCGCACCACCGGTGGGCATCTCGAATGCCTGCTCCTTGGAGCTAGTCCAGGTAATGGCGTATTTTTCTTCAGTTTCGGCGGCGGTGAGCAGCCCGCCCGTGCTGCCGCCGAATTGGGGGAATTGTCCGGAAAACTGTTCCGCCATGGTCCTACCGTCCAGTGCTAGAGCCTGTCTGTTCGTGCATACTACCACCGGCGGCGCGCGCCGCTCGTTGCAGGCGTTATCAAACGTAACGCGCCCTCAGCGCTGGAGGCGGTGTTGCCGGCTGGCGCGCTCGCGTGCCGATGGGTTGGCTTGCCGCTGCGCCACGGCACGCTCGGCTTGGCTGCCCGCAATGGGCACGGTAAAGCAAAACCGGGTGCCGCAGTCTTTGCCGGCCGACTGGGCCCAAATCGTCCCGTTCCAGCTTTTGACCGCCTGGCGGCAAATGGCTAGGCCCAGCCCCGTTCCGCCCGTGGTGCGCTGTAGCGCGCCTTCTTCCTGATAGAACCAGTCGAAGATGCGCTCGAGCTGCTCGGGTTCGATGCCGCGCCCGGTATCGGCGATGGCGACCTCAACTCGTTCGCTGTCCTGTTGCCGGGCTTCAAGGGTGACCTGCCCGTCAGCTGGGGTGAACTTGCAAGCATTGTCCAGCAGCTTGGCCAGCACCTCGACCAGCCACTCGCCGTCGGCGCGAACGAAGGGCAGATCCGGGGAGATGGCCTGCTCGATTGGGGGCAGTTCGTTGCCCTCGGCACTGTTGGCGCCGATATTGCCGCACGCGAGCTGGGCGCACTCGGCCACCGAGACGGCCTCGGGGTTCCACTCCACGCGGCCGCTCTCGAGCTGGGAAAGGGTCAAAAAGTCCCGCACGAGCTTGCGCATGCGCTCGGCATCGGCGAGGGCGGTTTGCAGCATGGTCTGCCGCAGCTCCTCGCCCATGTCCGGCTCGCTGGCCAAGCTCTCCAGGCAGACTTGAACGGTCGAGAGCGGGGTCCGCAGTTCGTGCCCGGTAATGGCAACCAGATTGGAGCGGGCGCGATCGAGGGCCTCAAGTTGCGTATAAGACTCGGCCTGGACTAGAGCCGTGCCCACCTGGGTGGCGACCGCCTCGACCAGCTCGATGTCTTGCTGGTTCCACCCGGCCCGGTCGGCGCGGCCCCGATGCAGCTCCAGCATGCCCTTGAGCCGGCCGCTGTACAGCACCGGCACCAGCAGCCAGGCATCGATCGAGTGGCGCTGAGCTAGCGATAGCAGGGATTCGTTCCACGGATCGCCCAATGGGCCCTCGGTGAGGCGCGCGTCCCGAGTGGCGCTCTCAACGTAAATTGACGCTTGTTGCGCCATGGCGGCCTGCGCGAGCGGATTGTCGCGCAGCGGCCACTGCACGCCGCGCAGCGCGCTGACCTGGGTGCCTAGGAACTCACTATCGATGGTGGCGGCCGCATCACTCTCGCTGCAGCGGTAAACGATGCAGCGCGACGCCTTGAGCGCTTCGCCCAAGCGTTGCACCGCGATCTCGAGGATTTCGTCCGGATCGAGCGAGCGCCGGATGACCGCGGTCATCGAGTGCACCAGGCGCTCTTTTTTCTCTTTGGCGGTGAGCGAGCGGTAGGCTTTGAGCAGCTTGTACTGGCCGGCCTGCAGGTAAGTCACCAACCGCTCGACAAAGGGATCGGGATTGGCAACGGGACGGCCGGCCCCATCGCCGCCGCTCGAACCCTGGCCCGGCAGCTGCAGGTAGGCCTTGCGGGCGCGCTCGGCTTTGTCTGCCAGCTCCGGCCGGTGCACCACGATGCGATCCAGCAGGATCCGGGCAGCGGTCTGGCCGACACTGGGGTCAAAAGTCCAGATGCCTTCAAAGCGCCGGGAGGGCTCGATGTCCAAATCGCTGCGCGACTCGGGACGCGCCCGCTCCCGGCAAATCAGGCAGGTGGCGTACTGCTGCCCCATGACCACCAGATGCCACTCGCGCGCGAGGGCATCGTCGGGGGCAAAGGCCACCGTTTCGTAGGTTTGGGAGCTGTTGCAAAACTCGGTCTCGGCCGCCGAGAGCACATAAACGTGATCGCTTTTGCGCGCGATGCGCTGGTAGCGGTGCGCTTCCTGCCGGTAGTAGCGCTCGCGCTGGAAGCTCGCAATGACCAACGGCTGCTCCGAGCCCGCCAGGACCCGATCTTCCATGGCGTGGGAGAGCGCCGTAAGCGAGGATTTGAAATAAATTTGCGGGCGCAACTGGGGCAGAGCTTCAACTAACTCTGCCAGCACGGAGCTCGGCATGCTATCGATGGGGGGACTATCGCGCGCTATCGGGCATCGATCGCCCAGCCGGCCCCGGCTGCAGCGGCTCTCAAACGCCTTAAGGGCAACTGCTGCGGCATCCGCACGGGCTTTCGGGGGCTCAGGCCCTATCGTACAAAAAACGTCACAGCTGCCTTCGAGCACGGCCGCTTATGGCTCGCTCCCCAACCACCGGCGCGATCACGCTCGTCACCGGCCCGGCCCACTCGGGCAAAAGCGAATGGGCCGAGCTGCTCGCGCGCCGCAGCTCGCGTGCGGTGACCTACGTTGCGACCGCCCGCGCCGACCCCGACGATCCGGACTGGCAAGCGCGCATCGCACGGCACGCGGCGCGGCGGCCTGCCAGCTGGCAGACTCAGCAGGTGCCCGTGGCACTCGCTGCAACGGTGGCGGCAGCCGAGCCGTCCCAGTGCTTGCTGATCGATTCGTTGGGCAGTTGGGTGACCAACCTACTGGCGCAGGAGCCTGCCGAGTGGCAGGCCAGCGTGGGAGGGCTGCTGCAGAGCCTGGAGCGAACGCCGGCCCAGATCGTGCTGGTGGCTGAAGAGACCGGATGGGGCGTCGTCCCGGCTTACGCTGCCGGTCGCACCTTCCGCGAGCGCTTGGGGGATGCCATCCGGCGGGTGGGCGCCGCGGCCGATGCCAGCTATTTGGTCGCCGGCGGCCGAGCGCTCGAGCTCAGCGCTTGGGGTACGCCGCTACCACCGCCCGATTAGCGGTGGCCCGCCAGCTGGCGGGCAGGCCGCCGCGGCACGGCGTAGCGCCAAAAGTCGCAAGCCAGGGTGGTGTTGGGAAAGATCGCCTGGGCTTCTTGGCGCAGGTCCTCAAGCTGGAGCGGATTGCCCGGGGCGTAGCGCGGACTGAAATGGGTCAGGATCAGCTGCCGAACGCCTGCTCCCAGGGCCACTTGCGCCGCCATGGTGGAGGTGGCGTGCTGGCGCTCGAAGGCAAGCTGCGCGTCTTGGTGGGCGAAGGTGGCCTCGTGGATGAGCGCGTCGGCATCCTGGGCGAGTTCCAGGGCCGCGTCGCAATAAATCGTATCGGTGCAGTAGGCGATCTTGCGGCCCGGCTCGTCGGGCTCGCGCAGATCCGTGCCGCGGATTCGCCGCCCGTTGGGGAGCGTCACGGTCTCGCCGCACTTGAGGCGCCCGTAGATGGGCCCGGGTGGGATCCCCAAAGCCGAGGCCTTCTCCGGTTTGAAGCGCCCGGGGCGGTCCTTTTCGGCAATGCGGTAGCCAAAGGTAGGAACGCTGTGCGCCAGCGGGCGGCAGCTGACGCTAAATTCGCTGTCTTCGTAAACTGTGCCGGTTGCCACGGCATGTACGCGCACCCGGTTGCCCCAGTTGATGCGAGCGTGCTTGCTGCAGGTTTGGAGGTAGTCGGCTAGCTCGGGCGGCCCGTAAACATCAATGGGCGAGCCCATTCCCGACAGGCCGCAGCTCGCCAGCAGCCCGGGCAAGCCAAAAATGTGGTCGCCGTGCATGTGGGTGATGAAGATCCGCCGGATCTGGGAGGGTTTGAGGTCGCTGCGCAGCAGTTGGTGCTGGGTGCCCTCGCCGCAGTCGAGCAGCCACATCTCGCCCCGCTGGGGCAAGCGCAGCGCCACGCTGGAGACGTTGCGCGATCGCGTCGGAACGCCCGAACTCGTGCCTAGGAACGTGATCTCCACAAATGGCTCCCAACGGCTCCCCGCAACTTATCCTGACACAGCCGGCTGTTTCCCCGCGCGTGGATTGACGGTCCTGGCGCTCGCAACTAGAGTTGGAGAGGTTCTGCGCCAGGCACCACCAGCGCGGTGCCGCCGTCGTGCAAGCGGAGGCGAGCGGCAAGCGAGGGAGTCACCATGCGCACCAACCAAGCAACCGCCCGTAAGTGGTTATCGCGCTCGCTAGGCGGCGGGCTCGGTCTGGGGCTGCTCGGGCTGGCATGGGCTGCTCCAGCGCAAGCGCTCGAGCTCCGCGTGGCGATCGAGCGGCAGGCCCAGCAGGTGAAGGTGGGCGCCTCCACCAATGCCGTCGTTCGCAACGCCGCCGGCCGCAAGCTGGGCGAAATCGAGGCGCGTCAGCCGCTGCAAGCGCACCCGCAAGGCAATGGCATCGTACTCAAAGGGTGGCGCGCGTCCCAGCTGCAGATCGAGCCCAGCGGCGATGGCTACGTTTGGATCGGCGATCGCTGGTACCGCGGCAGCACGCAGCTGGTCGCCGGCGAGCAGGGGGTCACCGCCATCAACCGCATCGGGCTGCAACCCTATCTCTACAGCGTGGTCGGCGCCGAGATGCAAGCGGAGTGGCCGCTGGCGGCGCTCAAAGCCCAGGCCGTGGCTGCCCGAACTTACGCCCTCTACCAGCGTGATCGCGCCCGGGCGCGCCCCTACGACTTTGGCGACACCACAACTTCACAAGTGTATCGCGGGATTGCGAGCGAACACCCGCGCTCCCAGCAAGCCGTGCGCCAAACCTCGGGCCAGCTCGTGACCTACAACGGCGCCCCCATCTTGGCAGCTTTCCACGCTGCCTCCGGCGGCTACACCGCCAATGTGGAGGATGTCTGGAGCCAGCGCTTGCCCTACCTGCGCGGCGTGCGGGATTTCGACCGGCAATCCCCCTACTATCAGTGGCAGCAGACGCTATCCGCCCGCACCATCGGCCAGCGCTTGGCGGGGGTAGATGCGGTCCAGGCCATCGAGCCGCAGCAGCGCACGCCGCGGGGCCGCGTCGCCGCCCTCAAGGTAGTGGGCGAGGGCGCAACGGTGCGCCTGAGCGGTCCCGACTTTCGCGAGGCTCTCGATCTGCGCAGCACGCAGTTTCAAGTCACCGAAACGCCCCAGGACTTTCGCTTTCGCGGCCGCGGATTCGGCCACGGCATTGGCCTCAGTCAGTGGGGGGCGCGCGAGCTGGCCCAGCGCGGCAACAACTACCGCCAAATCCTGGGACACTACTACAGTGGGGTCAAACTGACTGCTTTGGAGCAGTTGGCCCGCAATCGCAACCCGGCAGCCGAGGATACGCGCTCTTAACCCATGCGCCCAGCTTGCTTGCTCGCGGCATCGGGGGCTGCCATCGCTGCCACCGGCAGCGGGATGGCGGTGGCTCAAGCCCAATCTGATGGCTTCCAGCTGACTTATCCGCCCAAGCAGCACGAAACCACGGCCGAGCGCATCTTTTTGCTGGGGACAGCCCCGCCCGCCGGGCAAGTCTATGTCAACGGCGACCCCATCGAGCGCAGCCAAGCCGGCCATTTTGCCCCCAGCTTTCCGCTCGAGCCCGGGGTCAATCGCTTCGAGCTGCGCTACCGCGATCACACCATCCAGCGCCAAGTGACGCGCCTCGAGCGGGGGCCTAAGCCCCCCGAAGGCTTGGGGTTTGTTGAGGGCTCGCTCGCCCCCAGCCGCAACATCGCCCGCTTGCCTGATGAGCCGGTTTGCTTTAGCGCCGCGGCGCCGCCGGGGGTCGAGGCCCAGGTGCAACTGGCCGGGCGCGAGATTCCGCTCTACGAGCGATCGCAGGCGGTCGAGCTAGCTCCCAGCCACGCTGTGCTGACCGGCCAAAACGCCCCCGAGCGCTCGCAGGCCCGCCGCTATCGCGGTTGCACGACATTCGCGCAAGCGGGGCGCCTGGGACAACCCACCTTCGTGCTGCGCCAGGGGGGCAATCGCGCCACCCAGACTGCCGAGGGCCAGGTCGCGATCCTGCCGCCCACCCAGCTGGATGTGGTGGCGGTTACTGCCGAATCGGGCGATACGCGCACCGGCCCCGGCGATAACTACGCCCGCCAGACCCCGCTGCCGCAAGGCACCCAGGCCCAAGTCACCGGCACCCAGGGCAAGTGGCTGCGCCTGGGCTACGGCAACTGGATCCGCGAGGCCGAGGTGGAGCGCATCGGGCGCGGTCCTACCCCCGAGACACGCATCGCCAGCATCCGCTCCCGCCAAGCCCAAGGCGCCACCGAGTTCGTCTTTCCGCTGCAGGTGCCGGTTCCGGTGAGCGTGCGCCAGCGTGATCACAGCCTGACCCTGACCCTGCACAACACCACGGCCCGCACCGACACCATCCGCATCGATAGCCCCATCCTCAAGCGCCTAGATTGGGAGCAGCTCGATGGCGAGCGCGTCCGCTACCAGCTGCAGTTCCAGGGCTCGCAGCAGTGGGGCTACCAGCTGCGCTACGAGGGCACCCATTTAGTCCTGAGGTTGCAGCACCCGCCCGAGCGGAGCGGCACGGACTCTTCGCAGCCGCTGGCGGGGGTCGCTATCCTGCTCGATCCCGGACACGGTGGCGAGGAGCTAGGTGCTCGGGGGCCCAACGGCCGTCCTGAAAAAGCCGTCAATCTGAACGTCTCCCAGCGGTTGCGCGCTGCGCTCGAGCAACGCGGCGCCAATGTTGTCATGACCCGCCGCCGCGATCGCGCGGTCTCGCTGCAGGCGCGCGCCGATCGCATTGCCGCTGCCCAGCCCGCGATCGCGCTCTCGCTCCACTACAACGCCCTCCCCGACGGCGGCAAACCGGCGCAAACGGCGGGTGTTGGGGCCTTTTGGTACCACCCGCAGGCCCAGGGGTTGGCTCAGTTCCTGCACGACTGGCTGGTCTCGGAGGCCGGGCGCCCCTCCTATGGGGTGTTTTGGAACAACCTGGCCCTAACTCGCCCCAGCGCGGCCCCGACTGTGCTGCTGGAGCTGGGCTTTATGACCAACCCGCAGGAGTTTGAGTGGGCCACCGACCCGCAGCAGCAACAGCAGCTCGCGCAGTCGCTGGCTGAGGGCATTGCGGCTTGGTTTGCCCGCCAGCAGCGCTAGCGGCCCAGCAGTTGTTCCTGCTGCTTTTCTTTGAGCGTGCCGCGCCAGGTTTCGCGATCGATGCCGATGGCCATGCGCTCGTAGGCTTGCATTGAGGCCTCGGGGTCAAAGGGATCGAAGGCGCCTTCTACAATTGCCTGGTCCACGAGCGCGCGCGCGTAATCGCGATCGCGCTGGCGTGGGAATTGCGCGCCGGCCAAAAACACGCCGTAGAGCGTGCAAACCACCCCCAGCAAAAAGCCCAGCGTAAAAATGCTTATCATGCCCAGCCCCGAGCGCTTGCCGGCTGTTGGTATTGTCGCGCGCGCTGGCGGCTAGGGCCCATCCAGCTGCCAGGCATTGCCGTTGGGGACCGCGCTCAGCACGCGCTGCTCGGCCGCTAGCGGCAATGTGCGCGCCTCGATGGGCGCGTACTGCCAGCCTTGGATCCGGTCGCAGCCCGCGAGCAGCTCCAGCCACAGTTGGGCCAGATCGTCTTGAAAGCCCTCGAGCGCGCTGCCGCTGGGCTCGGCCATGGGCGGGGCCCAGATGCGGGCGAACAGACCGGTTGACTGCCCGGGGGCGCGCTCGCCTTCTAGGCCAACGTAGCGATCAAGCTGGGCTTGGGCCTCCCCCTGCCAAACCAACAGAGCCCAATACCCCGGCTGGAGGTCTGCCCCCTGGGGCGAGCGGGTCAGCAGGTGGGGCGGCGGCTCGCCCGCGATGGCGTGGCGCAGGCGCTCGCGGTGGCGCGGTTCGGGCGAGGTGGGGTAGGGGATGGCGTAAACGTAAAAGCTCTGCTCGGGCATGGACGCTGGGGCAGCGTTCGCTTGTGCGGCGTTCGCGCAGAAGGAGGTCGGTTCTGCCTTCGATCCTAGATACGGGGAGCGCCCGCCTTCAATTGCCGCTCTAGCGCCAGTAAGGCGCCATTGAGTGCCAGCGCCAACCCCGCCAGCGCGATCGCCCCGGCCCAAATTTGGGCCGGCTGGTTTTGCTGCACCCCATCAAACAGCAGCGTTCCCAGTCCGCCAGCGCCGAACTTGGCCCCGATGGCTGCGATCGCCAGCGTCACGGTCGCTGCCAACCGCACCCCAGCCAAAAACGGGTTCAAAATCAGCGGGAACTCCACCCGCCACCAGCGCTGCCAAGCCGTCATGCCCATGCCGCGGGCGGCTTCGCGCACCCCCGGATCCAGCGAGGCCAGCGCCGTTGCCGTTTGGCGCACCAAGATGGCCTGGGCGTAGAGCACCATGGCAGCCACGGCGGTGCGCGCCGATAGGCCCAGCAGCGGAACGAGCAAGACCGCCAGTGCCAGGCTAGGCACCGTGTAGAGCATCCCCAGCGCGCCCAGCACGGGCAATTGCAGCCAGCGGTAGCGCTCGATCGCCCAAGCCAGCGGCAGGGCCAGGGCTACCGCGACAGGCAGCGCCGAGGCAATCAGCTGCAGGTGCGCCAGCAGCAGTTCCCCAACTTCGCGCGGATGCTGCAGCAGGTACGCCATCAGGTTGGCTGGGTGGCGGCCGCCAGCGCGCGGATCTGCTCGAGCCCGATGGCCCCCACGCGCTCCCCCCCATCGAGCACGGCAAGCCGCTCGGCACCGGCGGCAAGCAGCTGCGCCAGGGCGCGGTATAGGTCATCGTGGCGGGCGAGGGTGGGGGAGGCCGGGAGATCGCCGGTGGGCGGGATCATGGCAGCCTCGACGGCGTGTGATCGCAGCCACCGCAGCTCCCCATCGCCGGCGATCAGATCGCGTACGAAGGCGCTGTTAGGCGCAGCCAGCAGGCGATGGGGGGTGTCGAACTGCTCGATCTGCCCTTGGCGCAAAACCAGCACGCGATCGGCGAGGTAAAAGGCTTCTGCTACATCGTGGGAGACGAACAAAACCGTTTTGGGCAGCTGCTGCTGCAGAGCGCGCACCAGCTGCTGCAGCGTTCGGCGGGTAATGGCATCCAGCGCCCCGAAGGGTTCGTCCATGAGCAAAACCCCCGGATCCCCAGCCAGGGCGCGCGCGATGCCCACCCGCTGCCGCTGCCCGCCCGAGAGTTGGGCCGGGTAGCGGTGGCGGTACTCGCGCGGCGGCAGCTGCACCCACCCCAGCAGTTGCTCGGTGCGCGCCCGCTGCCGGGCGCGGGACCAATCCAGCAGCCTAGGGACGACGGCCACGTTCTGGGCAACGGTCATGTGCGGGAATAGCCCGCCCTGCTGGATGACATAGCCCATGCGCCGCCGCAGTTGGGTGACCCGGAGAGTGCGGATGTCGGTCCCGTTGAGATAGATGCGGCCGCTGCTGGGCTCGCAGAGGCGATTGACCGTTTTGAGCAGCGTCGTTTTGCCGCAGCCTGAAGGCCCTAGCACCACGACGAACTCGCCGGCCGCCACGGCCAGGCTGCAATCGCGCAGGGCCGGCTGGCTGGCCTGCCGAAAGCGCACGCTGACGCCGTCAAAGGTGATCGCGCTCATGGGGCAGGCAGCAAATAGGCCTCGGTCAGCAGGGAGCGGGCCACGGCGGCCGGTTCCTGTTGCTTGCCCGTGACCCGGTAGTTGAGCTGCCGCATGCGCTCGGTGGTGATGTGGGGTGCCAGCTTGTTGAGAGTTGCCTGCAGCCCGCGCCGCTGCGCCAGCAGTTGGGCGCGCACCACGGGCGCAACTTGGTAGGGCGGAAACAGGTTGCGATCATCGGCCAGTACGACCAGATCGCGGGCGGCAATCTCGCCGTCGGTGGTAAAGCCCACGACGGCATCGGCCTCGCCGGCCAGCAGCGCGCGGTAGCGCAGGCCCGGGTCGACCGCTTTATAGGCTGCCAGCTCGAAGTTGCCATAAGCCTGCTTGAGCCCGGGCAGGCCGTCCGCGCGCGCTCGAAACTCGGGTGGCCCCGCCAGGATCAGCTCGCTGGCGCGAGCGGCAAAATCGGAAACGGTCTCGAGCCCGTATTGGCGTGCGGTGGCAGTCGTAGTGACCAACGCCTGGCTGTTGCTCATGGGCGAAGGTTGCAGCCAGCGCAGGTCGTAGCGCTGGCGGTACGCTTGCGCCACCCGGCGGTAGACCGCTTCCCGGTCGGCACTGGGTTCGCCCTCCAAGACGGTCAGCAGGGCCGTCCCCGTATACTCGGGGTAGCAGTCGATCTCGCCGCTGGTTAGGGCCGCGTGCGCCACAGGGGTCCCCCCCAAGTTGAACTCGCGCTCGACGGCGTAGCCGTTAGCGTCTAGCAGTTGCGCGTACGCCTCACCCAGGATGCGCTGCTCGGCAAAGTCTTTGGACCCAATGCGGATGGGCTCGCGCGCGGTCTCGCTCCCGCTGCCGCAGGCAACCGCCACGAGCGCGACTGCTACCGCCAGCACGCCCCAGCGCCCGAGCCGTCCGAAAATGGCCCCTGCCTCGTTGCGCTCTCCGAGCCCTTTGTTATAACAAAAGTAAAACCGATCGGGGGCAGTCCCCCAGATCGAGCGAGCGCTGTCGAGCTTGCGGGAGAGGGACCGATGCTAGCGCGCATTCTGGCTGCTGTGGATCGCTCGCCCGTCAATGAGGTCGTCTTCGAGCAGGCGCTCTATCTGGCGCGCCTCTCGGGCGCGACGCTCTATCTGCTCCACGTGCTGACCTCGCGCGAGCGTGCGGCCCCCAACCTGCAACCGGGCCTGTCCGTGACCAACCTCTACTTCCCGCAGTACGGCGGCGAGATGATTCGCGACTACCGCCACGAGTGGGGAAGCTTCGAGCGCGAGAGCCTGGATCGCCTGCAAGCGTTGGTGGGGCGCGCGCAAGCCCAAGGCATCTCGGCGGAGTACGTGCAGGTTGCCGGCAAGCCCAGCCGCCGCATTTGCGAGTTTGCGCGCGATTGGAACGTCGATTTGGTGGTGGTGGGCCGGCGCGGCCGGGCCGGCCTGCGCCGCCTGTCATTGGGTCGGGTTAGCAACCACGTGGTCAACCACGCCCCCTGCGCCGTCTGGGTTGCCGATGCCTCGCGCCCGTCCCAGGCTGAGGCTGAGGCCGATGGAGCAGCAGCCCTCGCCCAGCCTTAGGCCTGAGCGCGACAGGCCGCAGCCATGTGCTACCGTCGGCTGCCGAGGTGCGCCACCGCGCCCGCGATCGCGGACAGCAAGAGAGCGCTCATGCCACGCGGAACGCGAAGCCTGTTTGCGCTGGCGCTGCGAAGCAGCCTGGTTTTCTCCGTGTGTTTCCTGTCGGTGGGCGTGGCCGATGCCTCGGCTTCGCCGGATCCGCTGCTCAATCAGGAGTCCTCGCTACCGGCAGGCCAACCCGATTGGGTGCAGCTGCAGTCTGAGGGCCAAGCGCAAGCCGAAGCTGATCGCGCCCTGGAGCAGACGGTAACGCTGCTCAACGTTCTGTTGGGCGTGCTGGCGCTGCTGCTGGCGATTTTTATTGCCACCCTCTGGTTGCTGCGGCGCGCGATCGTCCGCGAGGTGGTAGCAACGGTCCAAAGCCACCTGCAAGAGGTGGATGCGTTGCAAAAGCGCGTCGCCGAGGCCGATCGGCAAGCCAGCGAGCTGCTCGAGAGCGCCCAGCAGCGCATCCAACAGCTCAGTCGCGAGGCCGAGCAGCTGCAGCAAGAAATCGGCACTCAGCGCGAGACGCTCTCGCAGCTGGTCTCGGAAGCCTCGCAGCAGCAGTCACAGGTCCTTGGCGATCTCGGCACCCACCGCAGCAGCACCGCCCAAAAGCTGCAGGACTGGGAGGCGACCTTCGGCCAGCAGCTGAGCGAGCTGCAACAGACTGCCCAGCAGCGCAAGGACGAGCTGCTGGCGCAGCTGCAGCAGTCCCAGGACGGGTTCGAATCGCAACTGGCCCAGCTGCGCGAGGCGTTGCAAGCCCAACAGCAGCAAGCAGCCCAGCAGCTGCAGTCGCACGCGCAGCAGCTGACTCCCCAGCTGGATGAGGCCGAGCAACAAGCCCAACAACAGCTCATCCAAGCCCGCGATCGCCTACTCGAGACCCTGCAGCAGCGCGAGCGCGAGCTCACCGAGCAGGCCTCGCAGCTGCAATCGGAGCTGCAGGCGCGCCAAAGCAGCAGCCTGGAAGAGATCGAGCGCGCGCGCACCGACTTTCAGAACCGCTTCTCGGGCTTCCAGACCGAAATCGAGCAGCACAAAGACCGCCTCATTCAGGGCTTTGACAGCGCCAAGGCTGACTTTGACACCCAGCTCGAGCAGCAGCAGTCGGCGGTCCAAACCCGCCAGAGCCAAGCCCAGGAGGCGATCGAGAGCGCTCAATCCCACTTTTCGCAGCGCGCCTCGCAGCTGCAGGCGGATCTGGAGCAGCAGCAAGATCGCATCCGCCAGACGCTGGCGGGGCTGGAGTCCGAGTTTAAAGAGCGCCTGGACCAGCTGCAGTCGGATGCCGACGGCCACAAAGACCAAACCATCCGCCAGCTGCAAGCGTTCCGCGCCGAGACCGAATCGCAGAAAAACACCATCGGCGAAAAGCTCGATGCCCTGGTTGCCGAGCTCAAGCAACGCCTGGACGAGCTGCGCTCGAGCGCCGAGTCGCGCCAGGGCCAGACCCTACAGCAGCTAGAGCAGTGGGAGCGCGAGACCAGCGAGCGCCTCTCGCAGCTGCAGGCCGAGGCCCAGAGCCAGAAAGACAAAATCCTGCAAGAACTGGCCGAGTTTTCGCCGCAGTTTGTGGCGGAGTCGTTTGCCAGCGAGACGCAGCAGCAGCTGCGCGAGAGCAAGGAGCAACTGCAAGCGCTCTCCGGCGAGCTGGAGACGCTCAAATCCCTCCACCCCGAGCTGTTCTGGCGGATCGAGGACTACATCCAGCAAGGGGACGCCCAGCTGGCCGAGGGGCAGCCCGAGCGCGCGCTAGCCCAATATGAGGGCGCGCTGGAGCGCCAGCCCGAGGGTCCCGAGCTGCACTACCGGCGCGGGATTGCCCTGGAGGAGCTGCAGCGCTACGAGCAGGCGCTGGAAGCCCTGGATGGGGCCCTCAAGCGCAAGCCCGACCACGCCAAGGCCCTGTTTCACCGCGGCGTGGTGCTGGGACGGCTGCAGCGCTCCCAAGACGCGATCGCTAGCTTCGATGAGGCCCTGGAAGTCCAGCCCGACTACGCCGAGGCCTGGATCAATCGCGGCGTGGCCTTTGGCAAGCTCAAGCAACCGGAGCAGGCCTTGCAGTCGTTCGATCGCGCCCTAGAGTACCGCAGCCAGGATCCCATTGCCTGGCGCAATCGCGGCTGTGCCCTCCAGGAGCTGGAGCGCTACGAGGAAGCGGTCGCCGCCTTCGATCGGGCCCTGGCGCATCGCCCCAAGGCCATCAAGACCTGGGAAAACCGCAGCTACGCCTGCTACCAGCTGGGCAACTACAACGAGGCCATCCAGAGCCTGGATCGCGTGCTAGAGCTGGACCCCGAGCGTGCCAGCGCGCACTACAACAAAGCAGCCTACTACGCCCTGCAATCCCAACTCGAGCCGGCCTTGGCTAGCTTGCAAAAGTCCATCGAGCTCGAGCCGCGTTACCGGGAGACGGCCGAGCGCGATTCCGACTTCGATGCGCTGGGCGAGAGCGAGCGGTTCTGGGATCTGATCGAGGGGTAGCTAGCCGCGCTCCTGCACGCTACGGGCGGCCTCGAGCGCCATCTCGCACAGGATCTGGTGGCTGCTTTGGGCGCGATCGGTGGAGGGAGGCTGGCGCTGCTGGTAGCTGCCATCGGACTGCAGCTCCCAAGCCTGGCAGTTGTCGGCCAGCATGATGCCCAGAATTTCGGCCAGCTCTTGCTGAATGTTGGCATCCAAAACTGGGGTCACGGCTTCCACGCGCCGGTCGAGGTTGCGCTGCATCCAATCAGCGCTGCCCAGGTAGTACTCGCTCTCGCCAGCGTTGTAAAAGTAAAAAATGCGCGAGTGTTCCAAAAAGCGCCCGACAATACTAATGACGCGGATGTTGTCGCTGACGCCTTCTACCCCCGGGCGCAGGCAGCAGATGCCGCGCACGATCAAATCGATGCTGACCCCGGCGCACGAGGCCCCGTAGAGGGCGGCAATAATTTGGGGATCCACCAGCGCATTCATCTTGGCGACAATGCGCCCCGACCCCCCATTGCGGCAGTTTTGCGCCTCGCGCTGGATTAGGGCGACCATGCGATCGCGCAAGTTCACCGGCGCCACCAATAGCTGGCGGTACGCCCGCTGGTGCGAGTAACCGGTGAGGTAGTTGAACAGGTCGGTGAGATCGGCCCCCAACTCCGTCCGGCAGCTGAGAATGCCCAAATCCGTGTAGAGGCCAGCGGTTTTGGGGTTGTAGTTGCCCGTGCCGATGTGGAAGTAGCGGCGGATGCGATCCGACTCGCGCCGGACCACCAGGGCAACTTTGGTGTGGGTTTTGAGCCCCACCAGCCCGTAGATGACGTGGACGCCTGCCTGCTCGAGCTTGCGCGCCCAGATGATGTTGTTTTCCTCATCGAAGCGCGCCCGCAGCTCGACCAGGACCGCGACTTGCTTGCCCCGCTCGGCCGCTCGGATTAAGGCATTGACAATCGCCGAGTCCCCCGAGGTGCGGTAGAGCGTCATTTTGATGGCCAGCACCTGGGGGTCCTCGACCGCTTCTTGGATGAAGCGCTGCACGGTCGTTCTAAAGTCGTGGTAAGGGGGATGGATTAGCAAGTCCCCCGCGCGAATGACCGAAAAGATATCCTGGCCGACCTCTAGCCGCCGTTGGGGGTCGTCCTCGCTGAGGGAGTCGCTAGCACTGGACTGCGCGCGCTCGGTGCGCTGCAAGCGAGGCGGCGTTACCGGCGTCCAGGGGGCATCTTTGAGCTGGGGCAGCGGCAGCTCTGCCAGCGACATCAGATCGTTCAAGCCCAGCAGGCCGTCGAGTTCGTAGACATCGCCCTGGGCCAAGCCCAGCTCGCGCATCAGCATGTTGCGGACGTTGGTTGGGGTGGAGGCATGCAGCTCCATCCGCACGGCCGAGCCGCCACGGCGCCGCTTGCACAGCTCCTGCTCGATCGCCAGCATGAGGTCGTCGGCCTCGTCCTCTTCGACGGTGAGGTCGGCGTTGCGGGTAATGCGGAACGGGTAGCACTCCTGCACCTGCATTCCGGGGAACAACGACTCCAGGTTGTGGGCAATCGCCTGCTCGAGCGGGACCCCCGTCCAGACCGAGACGGACTGCTCCGGGTCTTGGGGCGAGTGACCCAACTCCTCGGGGAGCTGGATGAAGCGCGGCAGCACCTTGGGGACCTTGATGCGCGCGAACAGCTCCTGGTCCGTCTCGGGCGAGCGCACCACTACTGCCAGGTTCAAGCTCAGGTTGGAGATGTAGGGGAAGGGGTGACTGGGATCCACCGCTAGCGGCGTGAGCACCGGGAAGATCTGCTCTTCAAAAAACGCTTGCAAGTAACTGCGCTGCTCCTGGTGCAGGTCCACATAGTCGATCAGGTGGATGCCTTCCGAGGCCAGCTGCAGCCGCAGGTTGTACTCAAAGTGCTGGTCCTGCTGCTCCACGGTGGGATGCAGACGCTCTCTGATCGCCTCGAGCTGCTGCGACGGCGTCCGCCCGTCGGGCGTCAGCTGGGTAACGCCTGCCTCCACCTGCTGCTTGAGCCCGGCCACGCGCACCATGAAAAACTCATCCAAATTGGAGCTAAAAATGGCCATAAATTTGAGGCGCTCTAGCAGCGGAGTGCGCGAATCGAGTGCCTCGTGCAGAACGCGCTCGTTAAAGGCTAGCCAACTCAGCTCCCGGTTGAAGTATAGCAAAAACACATGGATCGTGAACAGATAAGTGGGCTTGTCTCTGAGAGCTTCAACTCCTAGTTCGAGAGAGCCCCAGAGTTTTGCCCAACAAGCTAGCTCCGTTCACATGTGGTCTACGACTACTATAGTACTGGGGGTCGCGCAGCTTGGGGAGGGATTGCGAGGTGAGCGAAACGGTCATAGCGCACCAGCGGTAGCAGCTAGTTGCCCATCTAGTGTAGTGCGGACGTTTTTTGTTAACTTGATAGAAGCCAATGCTGCCGCGATCGCGGCGTGTCCGCCGATCGCCGGCGTTGCGCTTGGCAGGACGCGTTCGGGTAAAAAAACATGCTCAAGCAAGCAATCGCTCAGGTCAAAGCTTGGTTCCCGGCTCCGGCGGCAAGCGCCCACTGCGACGGGCCTTGCGGCGTCTACGATCCGGCTTCCGCACGCATCGCGGCTGAGGCGGTCGTCTCGCTAACCAACAAGCTACTCAACCTGGAGCCGCCGCAGGGCAACGACCAGCGCTCGCTGGTGGACTACCACAATACCATGTCGCGCTTCATCAAAATTAAGGAAGAGCAAGCCGAGATCGCCAAGCGCGAGCTGCTGATCCTGTGGACGGACTACTTCAAGCCCCATCACCTCGAGCAGTATCCCGACCTGCACGACAAAGTGTGGAAGGCTACCAAGCTCTGCTCCACCTGCAAGCAGCAAGTGGATCTCGATAGCGCCAATCAGCTCATGAGCTACGTCAAAGAGATCCACGACATCTTCTGGACCACCAAGGAGCGCAGCGACGTCGTCTGGTACAAGGCCAGCTAACGGCTCCCTAGCGCGCTGCAGCTACGGGGAGCTGCTGCTGTGGTTGTTGCGGCGCCGGCGGCGCTTTCGCGTCGCCGGCCATTCAATGGCGCCGCTGCTGCAGCCCGGCGAAGAAATCCTCGTTGACCCCCAAGCCTACCGGCAGGCCGAACCGGCCGTGGGGGATCTGGTGCTAGTGCAGCACCCCCAGCGGGAGGGGCTGCAGCTGCTCAAGCGCGTGACGGCCGTGCAGTCCGATGGGGACTGCTTCGTTGAGGGCGAGAACCCGGCGCACAGCACCGACAGCCGCACCTTCGGCTGGATTCCGCCCGGCTGCCTGCTCGGTCGCATTACCAGCCGCTTTGCGTAATGCCCCCTGACTTGGGGGCTCCGGCAGCTGCCAGAACTGGTGCAGCCGCCCCTGCCACTGCTGCCAGTAGGCAGCGAGCTCGCGGCGATCGAACCAAAACACCTCCGCCGGCATCTCGGGCAGCGCAACGACCAACAGCGCCCCCTCCAGCGCGAGCGCGCAATCCCGATAGCACTGCCAGGCAGCGCCCCAGTAGGCAGCCAACTGCAGCGGCGCATCGTACAGGCGCTGCACTGACCCTTTGGGGCGATCGGCAGTTTTCCACTCGCACAGGCAGGGGGTGCTGCGATAGCTGGCAATGCAGTCGATGCGGCCGCCGTACTGCCACTGTGGGTGGGCGACAAAGCCCTCGACCAGCTGCACCCGCTCGATCGCGGCCAGCACGGGCTGCACGCTCTCCCAATAAGGGCGGACGCCTTCCGGACAGCTTGGGGGTTGGCCCCGCAAGTAGCGCCGAATTTGGGCGTGCGTCCCCGTTCCGCGGCGGCTGGCCTGCGCGGCAATGCGCTGCGCCCGGGCAGGGCCCTGGCGCTGCCGCCAGCGCGCCAACGCTTCCCGCTGGGCTTGCGGCTTGGTCGCTTGCAGTACAGTGGTGACACTGGGCCAGTGCCGGCCGCGCTCGTCGACCAAGTAGGCGCGACTGCCCCGACGGAAACTGCGGGCGCGGTAGTGGGGCAGTTGGGCGCTAGGACCCGACACGCTCGCTTGCCCCCGGGCAGTGCGCTTGGATGGCGCGGCAGCATTCGTCCACTGGGGCGCGCTGGGCCATGGCGGCCACTAGGGCTTCGTAAGCGCGCCAGTACTGCTCGAGCAGCTCGCTGGCTCGTAGAGTCGCCCAGCGTTCCTTGCGCTGGCATGCCTGCGCCGAGCAGCCCGCGTCGCCGAGCGCTGCACGGATGCGGGCGTGATCGTCGCGCCCGCCGCGGGCGTCGCCGTAGACCTTGCGCTCAGCGGCCTGCCCGGCCATCCACACGGCGCAAAACCGATCCAGCAGCAACCTAACCTCGCGGCCGTCGGCCAGGCCCGCATCCAGCGAGGCCGTGTCGAATGCCACACCACCGACGCCGGGGTACTGCCGGCGGAGCGCCTCCCAGGCCGAGAGCGTATAGCCCGTGATGGGAATGCCCAAAAAATAGGCCACTAAGAAATGGCCGGCTTCGTGGCGAACGACTCGCTCGCGGTGCTGGGGCGAGAGCCGGGCCAGCCCATCGCGCAGCAGCAGCGCGCCGCGCCCCTGCCAGGCCAGGGTGTCGGCAGTGGCGGCCGCCAGGACCGCCCCAACCGTAGCCGCCGGAACGACCGGTGAGATGCCCGATGCCGGCCCAAACGTGCCCAGCAGCGCCAGGGCAAAAATGCCCACCGCTAGCAGGTTTAGCGCACTCGATGCCACGGTCGCGCTCCGGCTCTTGGGAGCCATTATGCCCGAGCGGCGCCGCTAGCTGCGCAGCTCGGCGCCGAATTGCGTCACCAGCGCCGAGCGCACGCGCTCCTGGCAGGCCTCGATCTCGGGCTCGGTCAGGGTGCGATCGCGGGCGCGATAGCGCAAGCGGAAGGCCAGGCTGCGCTGGCCCTCGGGCGCGCGCTCGCCGCGGTACTCGTCGAATAGCTCGACGGCCTCTAGTAGTTCGCCCCCCGCCGCGTGCAGGGCGTGGGTCAGCTCGCCCACCGAGCGCGCTAGGGAGACAAAAAAGGCCAGATCGCGCTCGGCAGCCGGGTAAGCCGAGACGGGCTGAAAGCGCGGGCACTGCTGCTCCTCGGCCCCAAGCGCTTGCTGCAAGACGCTCAGGTGCAGGCTAAAGGCGTAGGTGGCTTCGGGTAGCTCGCGCTGCTGGCAGAGCTCGGGATGGAGCTGCCCGAACGCGCCCAAATAGCGCTCCTGCCACCACAGGGCCGCCGTGCGGCCCGGGTGCAGCCGCGCATCGCTGTCGCTGGGCTGGTAGGTAACGGTCAGTTGCAGGCGCGCGAACGCGCTCTCGAGCAGGCCCTTGGCCTCAAACCAGCTCATGGGAGCGCTTTGGCCCGAGCGCTGCCAGCGGCCCTGGGGGAAGCGCTCGCCGCCCATGATGCCGGCCAGCATGCTTTCCTCTTGCAGCTGCGTTGGCCCGCGCCAAAAGCGGCGGCCGATTTCAAAGGCGTTGAGCGCCCCGTTGCCGCGGGCGTGATTGAGCGCGCACGCCTCAATGGCACTGCCGATCAGATCCGGGCGCAGCGCCGAGTATTCGCGAAAGAAGGGATTGGCCAGTTGGATCTCGTCACCTTGCGGTTTGACCAGCGAGTAGTGGACCGCTTCGGTCAAGCCAATGGCGCGAAAGGCCTCGCGCAGCCGATGGTTGATGCGCTGCTGGAGCGAGAGCCCCCCGGGCTGGGTCCGCGCCGGCAGCGTCTCGCAGAAGTGATCGTAGCCGTAGAGGCGGGCTACCTCCTCGACCAGATCCACCTCGCGCGTCAAGTCGCGGTAGCGGTGGGCCGGCACGGTCACCGTCCAGCTCAGCGCCCCATCGCGGTCTTGTTTTTGCAGCTGGCAGCCCAGTGCCCCCAAGGTCCGCTCGACGGCTTCCGGCGGGAGGGGCTCGCGCGAGTCCCCTTGCCGGATGGGGCCCAGCAACCGCTGGAGGTAGGCATGGCGCAGCTCGATGCGCTGGCGCCAGTCCTGCTCCTCGGGACGAGTGCCAGCAGCGGCTTGGCCCCCAACGTCCCCACCGGCCAGCGACTGCAACAGCTCCGCGGCGCGCCGGTTGGCAACCTCGAGTGCGGCCGGGTTGACGCCGCGCTCGTAGCGGGTTGAGGCCTCGGTCCGCTCGCCCTGGCTGCGCGCGGAGCGCCGGACGGTCGCGGGGTCAAACACTGCCGCTTCCAGCACGATGGTGCGGGTGGTGGCATCCACCTCAGTGGCTTCGCCGCCCATGACCCCCGCTAGGGCCACGGGGTGATCGTTGGCCGTAACCAGCAGCGCTTGTGGCGAGAGGGTGCGCTCGCTCCCATCCAGGGTGCGCAGCGACTCGCCCTCGCGGGCAAAGCGCACCCCTAGAGTCAGGTCATTACTACCGGTAACCGCTTGCAGGCGATCGTGATCGAAGGCATGGAGCGGCTGACCCCACTCCAGCAGGACGTAATTGGTGGCATCCACCACGTTGTTGATGGGGCGAATGCCAGCTGCTTGCAACTGCCGCTGCAACCACTGGGGCGAGGGGGCCACTTGCAAATTGGCAATGAGCGTGCCGATGTAGGCGGGACAGGCCTGGGAGGAGGCAACGGCAGCTTGCAGCGGTTCCGGCTCGGCAGCCGATGGGGTCACTGCCGGCGGATTGGGCAGGTGCAAGGTTGCGCCGGTCAGCGCTGCCACCTCCCGCGCAATCCCCACCATGCTGAGCGCATCCGCCCGATTGGCGGTTGTGGTGACATCCAAAATGACGTCATCGAGTCCCAACCAGGGGCGGGCATCGCTGCCCAACTGCTGCGGGGCTTGGGCAAAGGTATAGATGCCCTCAGCCGATTGAGCCAATCCCAACTCGGCCAGCGAGCAAATCATGCCCTCGGAGCGAACGCCGCGCAGCTCGCTGGCACGAACGGTTAGCTCGGCAGCCGGCAGGTCGGTGCCCACCGTCGCGACCGGCACGATCTGGCCGGCCCGGACGTTAGGGGCGCCGCAGACGATCTGCGCGGGCTCGGTGCCTCCTAGCTCGACGCGGCACACGCTCAAGCGGTCGGCGTGCGGATGGGGCTGGCAGTCTTGTATGCGACCCAGGACGACGCCATCTGCCCAGGTTCTCAAATCCTCAATGGCCTCGACCTCAAAACCGGCCAGGGTTAGGGTCTCGGCCAGCGCTTGCGGCGAGCGCTCGGTTGCCACCAGCTCCCGCAGCCAATTGACAGAGATGCGCATTGCTTCAGTGCCCGAGCGGCAGCCTGCTTATTTTAGCCGATCCGGCGGCTGGCCCGTAAAATGGGCCATGCTGCTAGCACCGCTTGCCCCGTGAAGCTATTTGTCTACCACACCCCCGAGCAGACGCCGGCCGACGCGCTCCCCGACTGCGCGGTCGTGATCGATGTCCTGCGCGCCACCACAACCCTGGCAACGGCGTTGCACGCCGGCGCCCAGGCCGTTCGGGTCTTTAGCGATATTGACAGCCTCATGCAGGCCAGCGAAGCCTACCCATCGGCCAGCTGCGTTCGAGCCGGTGAGCGCGGCGGCGCCAAGGTGGAAGGCTGCGATCTGGGCAACTCCCCGCTCGATGCCACCCCCGAGCACGTTGGCGACAAGCAGCTACTTTTGAGCACTACCAACGGCACTCGCGCGTTCCAGCGCGTCGAACGGGCAGCCACGGTCATTGGCGCCGCCCTAATCAACCGCGAGCGCTGCGTGTCCTACCTGCGGCAAGCGCAACCCCAAACCGTCTGGCTGGTGGGCTCTGGCTGGCAGGGCAGCTACTCGCTCGAGGACACGCTCTGCGCCGGCGCGATCGCGGATGCGCTGCTGGGAGACGGCCCGGAGGCCCGCGATGGCATTGGCAACGACGAAACCGTCGGCGCGATCGCGCTCTACCGGCAGTGGCAGAACGCGCTGCTGGAGATGTTCCGCTACTCCAGCCATGGGCAGCGCCTGCTCGGGCTGGGCGGCGACGACGACTTGGCCTACTGCGCCCGCCTGGACGCGCTGGCGGTACTCCCCATCCAGCAAGCGCCAGGGGTGTTGGTGGCCCAGTCTTCCTAGGCCCAATCGAGCCCATCGGGGCCGAAGGATGGCCCAACAGCAGCGCCTTCCAGCGCCAGCAGCCATTGCTTGCGCCACACTCCGCCGCTGTAACCGGTTAGCCGGCCATCGGCCCCAATGGCTCGGTGGCAGGGAATCAGGATGGGAAGGCAATTGTCGCGATTGGCTCGGGCCACGGCGCGCGTTGCCTTGGGACGGCCGATGCGCCGGGCCAACTTGCCGTAGCTGACCGTTTCGCCGTAGGGCACTTGCCCTAGGGCGTGCCAGACAGCCTGCTGGAAGGGCGTCCCGGCGAGCTGCAACGGTAAGTCAAAGCGTTGCCGTTGGCCGCTAAAGTACTCGCCCAGCTGCCGTTCGGCAGCGGCTGTGGGGGCGGGGCGACCGGTTAAAAAGCAGCAACCCAGCCTGGCTTGCAAGCGCGCCAGCTGAGTCTCGTGCTGCTGGCCATCGGCAAAGGCGAGCAGGTAGAGGGTTCGTTCAGTTGCCCCGGCCAGTAATGGTCCCAGCGGCGTGGCAATCGCCACCGATGATGGCGAGTACGAGGGCCGGGCGCTGCTTTCGACCGTGCCATTGCCGTTGCTCGTGCAGCTCGCCGACCCTGCCACCGCCGGGCGCCTCGGTGTCGACCGTCTCCGGTTCCGAGCGATGACGTTGGTCTATCTCGCGTTCGACGCTGACCGGGTCACGACTTTCGACGCCCATTACTTCCCGGAGGAAGACACCCCGGTAACCCGCATCTCGGAACCGAAGAACTACCGGAGGACCCGCGAGCCGGGGGGCCGGACCGTGCTGTGCGCCGAAATTCCGTGCGAGGTCAGCGACGGGACATGGGAGGCGTCGGAGACGACGCTCGCTGCGACCGTGGTCGCCACCCTGCGCGACCGCGGTATCGCCATCCCGGAACCGGTCGCGGTGACCGTCCGGCGGCTCCGGCGCGCGTACCCCGTGGCCTACCGCGGAACACCCGAACGGCTGATGCAGGTCGCGGACTGGGCGGGGTCGCAGCCCAGCCTCGTGACGTTCGGGCGGCAGGGCGCGTTCGCCCACAACAACACCCATCATTCCATGGCTATGGCGCGCGATGCGGTCTCCGCCCTGCGCCCAGACGGTTCGATCGACTCTGCCGCATGGCTCGACGCCCAACGCCACCACGCGGCGTTCGTGGTCGAGGACTAGCCCGGGCAACGGACCCCTCAGTCCCGCTGTCAGGCTGTGGAGCGCGGCGTAGCGGTGCGAACCTCACGGAGGACCGCGGGGACCACCGCCCGCAGGTACCGCCCGAGGCGCACGAACGAGCGCCCCTGCTGGCGGAACCGGTAGGTGATCGGTACCTCGGCGTAGCGGTAGCCCTTGCCGAGCAGGTCGAGCGTCAGGACCTGAGCGTAGTTGTAGTCGTGGATGATCTCG
>PXQH01000044.1 GCA_003022125.1 Cyanobacteria bacterium QS_8_64_29
TTCCGGTTCTGTTGCGCGTCTCGGCAGCAGTTGGCCTTGGTCTTGGGCTTCGCGCCGCCACTTGTAGAGGGTTGCTGTCGAGATGCCTTCTTCCTCTGCCAGCTCGGGCACTGAGAGGTTCTGGGGAGGTCGCATCTTGGCCAGAACTGCTTCCTTGCGTTGGGGCGAATACCTCATCTGTCACCTCACTAGCCCCCAAGGTCGTATTACTCTCCTACAGCAGTCATAGACCACATGTGAACGGAGCTAGCTTGTTGGGCAAAACTCTGGAACTCTCTCGAACTGATGATTTAAGCTCTCAGAGACAAGCCCACTTATCTGTTCACGATCACGTGTTTTTGCTATATGTGAAAGTTGACTACTTTAGGCGCAATAGGCAGAGATTCCCAGAGATCTATTCAGGTCTCTCCATAATAATGCGCTTGACCCGATCCGAAGGCCCGCGCTGCCAGCGATTTAACGGCGACGTACATCACCGGGGCAACCAGCAAGGTCAAAAACGTTGCCACCAGCATGCCGCCAAACACGGCCGTCCCGAGCGATTGCCGGCTGGCCGATCCGGCCCCAGAGGCCACCACCAGCGGCAGGATGCTGCCCAGGGTGGAGATAGCGGTCATGATGATGGGCCGCATGCGCTGCTGCGCCGCCTCCAGGGCTGCTTGTGCGATGGTGCGCCCCTGCGCGCGCAGTTGGTTGGCAAACTCCACAATCAAAATCGCGTTTTTGCTGGCCAAGCCAATTAGCATCACCAACCCAATTTGCCCGTAAACATCGTTGGGGATGCCGCGCAGCCACAGCGCCAGCAGTGCAAATGAGCGGCGCTTGGCCGGCCGATTGGATCTGCTCGCGCGAGAGCCCGGACCACTCGTATCCCAGCCCGGGCGGTAATGTTTCGGCAGCGAGCTGCTCCATCGCCGCAATCGCCTCGCCCGAGCTGGCCCCCAGGGCGGGACCACCGCTGAGCTCAATGGTGCGAAAGGTGTTGTAGTGGTTGATGGTTTGTGCCCCGCTCGTTGAGCGCGTGTTGATAAGGCTGTCGAGCGAGACCATCCGTCCGCTTCGGGAGCGCACGTAGAACGCGCTCAGATCCTTGGGCTCGTCGCGGAACTGGGCCTCAGCCTGCAGGTATACCCGATAGTTCTGCCGCGCCAAGGTAAAGTCATTGACGTAGCGCGACCCCACGTAGGTCTGCAGCGTGCTGTAGATGTCGCTAATGGGAATGCCCAGCGCATTGGCACGGCTGCGATTGACCTCAACCTGGAACTGGGGAGCGCTGGCAGCGTAAGTGCTAAACACTTGCTGTAACTTGGGATGCTGGTTGGCCGCCTTGAGCAAGGCGTTTTTGTTGCGCACCAGAGCATCCAGGCTGAGGTTGCCGCGGCGGTCCTGGAGCTGGAAGGTAAATCCGCCAAAGTTGCCCAACCCTTGAATGGCGGGTGGATTGACCGGGACAATATTCGCCCCGGCAATTTGGGCTAGCTGGCCGCGCAAGCGGCCGATAATGGCTCCAACAGACTGGGACGGTTGAGAGCGCTCCGACCAAGGCGCCAGCGTGGTAAACACCACACCGCTGTTGACAGTGCTGCCACCGCCCAGGTTGAACCCGCCCACAGCAACCGTGGCGCGCACCTCCGGGACCGATAAATAGCGCTCTTCCAGCTGGCGCATCACCTGGCGCGTGTCGTCGAGCGTCGAGCCCTGTGGCCCCTGAACGATTGTGATGAAATAGCCCTGGTCTTCCTGGGGCAAAAACGCGCTCGGGACGCTCAGATACACCCATCCGGTGACCCCCAACAAGGCAACAAACACGCTAATGACGAGCGTTTTGGCACGCATCAATCGGTTGAGCAGCTGCCGGTAGCGGGCCTGGAGGGCATCGAGCCCCCGGTTGAAAGCATCTAAGACGCGTCCCAGCCAGCCTTGGGCTGCTGCGTGGGGGCGCAACAGCAGCGCCGACAGGGCCGGCGTCAGCGTCAGGGCATTGAAGGTCGATAAGGCGATGGCGAAGGCAACGGTCAGGGCAAACTGCCGGTAGAGAGCGCCCGTCGTGCCCGGAAAAAGGCCACGGGCACAAACACAGCCATTAGCACCAGCGAGGTGGCAACGACCGCCCTCGAGAGCTCGCGCATGGCCGCGATCGCCGCCGGGCGCGCCCGCAGCCCCTGTTGCTGTACTTTGCGGCTGACGTTCTCGACCACAATGATGGCGTCATCGACCACCAGGCCAATGGCCAAGGTCAAGCCAAACAGGGTCAGGCTGTTGATAGAAAAGTTGAACGCCTGGATGAAGGCGAACGTGCCGATCAGCGCAACCGGGATGGTGATGGCCGGGATGAGGGTATTGCGCCAATCTTGCAAAAAGACAAAGATGACCAAAACCACTAGCGCCAGCGCCTGCACCAGCGTTCCCACCACGCCGAGCAGCGACTGCTGGATGAAATCGGTGGTATCGAAGCCCACTTCGTAGCGCATTCCGGCCGGGAAGGCTTGCGACAGCGCCTGCATTCGGGCCTTGACGGCTCGCCCCACCTCAAGCGCATTGCTATCGGGCACTGGGAGAATGCCCAAGCCCACGGCCTCATTGCCGCGAAACCGGAAAAAGGAGTTGTAGGTTTGAGATCCCAATTCCGCGCGGCCCACATCTTTGAGCTGAACCCGCGTGCCGCCATCAGTCGTTTTGAGGGTAAGGTTCTCAAAGGCACTGGCATCCTCGAGCCGGCCGCTAGCCCGCACGCTGAGCTGGTAGGGTTGCTCGGCTGAGGTGGGCGGTTGCCCGATTTGCCCGGCCCCCACTTGCAAGTTTTGCTGTTGCAGGGCCTCGGCCACGTCCTGGGCCGTTAGGTTTCGGCTGGCCAGCTGCTGCGGATCGAGCCACAACCGCATGGCATAGGTGCGGTTGCCAAAAATTTGGACGCTTCCCACCTCATCGATTTGCTGCAGCGCATCGATTAGGTACCGATCAGCATAGTTGCTCAAAAATAGGGTGTCGTACCGGCCGTCCTGGCTATGGAGCCCGAGTCCTAATAGGGGACTACCCGAGGACTTGCTGACCGTAACGCCCGTTTGCCGCACCGATTCCGGCAGTCGCGGCTCGGCGGTGGCAACGCGATTTTGCACGTCCACCGTGGCCAGATCCTGATCGTGGCCGGGCTCGAAGGTGGCCGTAATGGCGCTGACCCCATTGTTGGTGCTGCTTGAGCTCAAATACTGCAGACCTTCAGCGCCGTTGATTTCCTCCTCCAGCGGCGCGGTCACGGTTTCTTCAACGGTTTGGGCGTCTGCGCCAGTAAAGGTTGCCTCGACGCTGACTTGGCGCGGGCTGATGTCGGGATACTGCGCAATGGGCAGTGTGGGAGTGGTGACTGCCCCGGCGAGCAACAGAATGAGCGAGCAAACGCTGGTAAAAACAGGCCGCCGGATGAAAAATTCGATCGGCATGGGGGCTAGGGCGATTGCGGCGTGATGGGGGCACCATCCGAGAGCTGCGTCACCCCCGAAGTAACGATGGTTGCGCCGGAGCTAAGGCCCTCTCGAACGCGATAGCCGCCTGCTTGCAATCCCCCCAGCGTCACCGGAGTTTGGCGGGCGATGGTTTGCCCGCCCTGCCGCTCGACCGTATAGATAAACGCCTTGCCGGCCAGGCGCGAAATGGCAGTTGTCGGAACAATGAGTCCGGACTGCCGCCCCCATATCACCGTAGCCTGCACGCGCTGCTGGTCTCGCAGTTGCTCGCCTGGATTGGTGAAGCGTGCCTGAGCCAAAATGGTTTGGGTTTCGGGATCGACCTGGGCGGCGACAAAGCGAATGCGTCCCGTTGCCAGCGGCGATGCCGATGGTGGGGCGCCCTGGGGCCGCAGCTCGACGCGCAGGCCGGTCCGCAAGCGATCGGCCTGCTGGGCCGGGATGTCGAGCTCGATCGCCAGCCTTCGATTCTGCGTCAGCACGGTGAGGTGATCGCCGGTGCTGACGTAATCGCCGGTTTTAACGGCCAGATCGCCCACAACACCGTCAATGGGGGCCGTAACCTGGGTATCTTGCAGGTCTTCGCGTGCCGATTGGGCCTGGGCGTGGGCTTGCTCGAGCTCGGCGCGGGCTTGCGCCAGGCGTTTTTGGGCCGAGTTGATGCGCTCTCGGGCCGCTTCGAGGTTGGCTCGGGCGGCCTGGTGATCGCGCTCGGCCCGATCCAGCGACTGCTCGGGCAGCGCCCCTTCCGAGGCCAGAAAGCGATTGCGCTCGAACTCGCTCTGGGCCAGCTCGAGGTCGGCGGCCGTGCTTTTGCGCTCGGCGCGAGCTTGCTGCAACTGGGCCCGGGCCTGGTTGCGGGCGGCACGGGCCGCATTGACGCGCGCCAGGGCACTGTTGAGCTCGGCTTGGCTTTTTTCAGGGCTAAGCTCGAGAATGGGCGTTCCTGCAGAGACGCGCTCGCCTTCCGAGACCAAGATCTGGGTGACCCGGCCCGAGGTTTCGGGCCTGAGAGTTGTTGCCTGTTGGGCTTCTAGGCGCGCGACGAATTGGCTGCTCTCGGTCACCGTACGGCTGCGCAGGGTTTGAACGGTTACCGGCGGGGCCTGCGCTTGCTGCTGGGCAGGGCCGCTCGGCCTCAAGATCCGCCAGAGGGCAAAGCCCCCACCGCCGGCCAGCAGCGCGATGGGCATCCACCGCCGCCAGCGCGCGCGTGGCGGCGGTGAGGCAGGGGCGTTCTCAGTGACAGAAGTGTGACGCGAAGGCGATGCCATGAGCGCGATCGAACGATGAAAGCCGGCCGGATTTGGTTGCGACCGAGGGTTAAGACAGATACAGTTTCGCCCTGGCCGGTCACGAACTCGACTTCGTACGGCACGAGTTTGTAGGCGGGCAGCTCGGGGTTGGCTTGCGCTTGCTCGGCGGCAGTGGGCCACTGCAGCAGCCACGGCTCCAGGATCCCCAGGCTGTCGCGCTGCCACTGCGCCCGCTGGTGCTGTTGCTGCTGCTGCAGGCGCTGGCACTCTTGCCGCAAGCTTGAGAGCCCCACCCGCTGCATCCACTGCCGCAGCAAGCGGGCGC
>PXQH01000045.1 GCA_003022125.1 Cyanobacteria bacterium QS_8_64_29
TCGATTTCGGCCCAAAGCTCGTCAGGCACGAGCGGCTTAGCCATGGCACAGATCGGAGCTCTCTACCCCTATCTATACCAGTTTTGTTAGGCGCTCTAAAGGGCGGGGCTTGTATCGCGCTAGTTTTGGTCAACGTTGCCGGCGATCACCAGCTCGAGAGCCGCAACCAATAGGCCGCGCTACCTCTTCCCTAGCTGGGAAGGGGCTTTCAAGTCGCTACGTGCCCTCGCGCGCCAACATCGCTGCCCCCCAAAGGGGAGCGGCATCGCCTAGCGCCGCTGGCTCGATTGCAACGCCGACCTCGGGAAGCGTGGTCGCGCGCGCTTGCTGGCGTACCTGCGCCCAAAAGCGATCGCCGGCCCGGGTAAGGCCCCCACCCAGCACGACCGCCTCGGGGTTGAGCAGGTTGGCGGCGTTGCCAATGCCCGTCCCCAGGGCCCAAGCCGCCCGGTCGAGGGCTTGCTGAGCCAGGGGGTCTCCACCAGCGGCAGCCTGACTGACTGTCTGCGCCGTCAGGGCCGCTAGCCCGTCGCCAGCCAGCTGGCGCAACAACGGGCCGGCCTGCGGGTCGCGCTCGAGCTCGGCGCGCACGTCTTGGGCAATGTAAGGCCCCGAGGCCAGACGCTCCAGGCAACCGCACTTGCCGCACAAGCAGCTAGGGCCGCTCGGGTCGATCGCGGCATGCCCGATCTCGCCGGCCACGCCGTTGGCCCCATGCCAAAGGCGACCGTTCAGGATCCAGCCACTGCCGATGCCCGTACTGACTGTGATGTAGAGCGCGCTGTTGCAGCCACGTGCGGCTCCCAAGCGATGTTCGCCCAGCGCCGCCGCATTGGCATCGTTGTCGATTTGGGTCGGTGCGTCCCAAGCGGCTTCCAGCCACTGCTTTAAGGGCACGTTCTCCCAGCCCGGCACGTGATGGGACAGCTGCGCGACGCCAGCAGCCGCGTCGACAGGGCCGCCAAAGCTAACGCCAATGGCAGCCGGTGTTTGACCTTGCAGCAACTCGCCCGCCAGCGCTTGCATGGTTGCCCAATTGGCCGCGCGGTCGGTACCAGGGGCAGAGACAGTCCGTTGGTACCGGTGCCACTGGGCCTCACCGGGCAAGAGCGTGGCGGCGGCTAATTTGGTGCCGCCAAAGTCTAGGCCAAAACCGGAAGCGACCATAGGCGATTGGGGGCTGCAGACGTTTGCTATAACAGATGGCGTGGGCAACTCAGCTGTTGGGGCATCGCAGTGAGGGCAATGCCATGAAACGGGCCGGCTGGCGGCAATGGGCCCTTGTCGGGCTGGGACTGTTGGCCGCAATCCCGGCTTTTAGGCAAGCAACTCCAGAAGCGATTTTAGACAGCGCCTACCAACACTTGCACGATGGCCACCACCGACAGGCCCGGCTCCAGTTTCGGGCCTTGGCCGAGCGCGGCGTCGCGCCCGCCCAGTTTACCCTGGGAACGCTCTACGACCGCGGGTGGGGGGGACCGCAAGACCCCGAGCGGGCCGTGCATTGGTACCGCCAAGCTGCCATCCAGGGATTTGCCAAGGCCCAATACGACCTAGGGCTGCGGTACGCGCAAGGGCAGGGTGTCCCGAAGGACTTGCAAAAAAGCTTGCGCTGGTACCGCAAGGCAGCCCAGCAGGGGGCGGCCAAAGCGCAGTACAACCTGGGACTGCGGTACGCCAACGGGCAAAGCGTCTCCCAGGATCCGCTGCGTGCCTACATGTGGTTTGAGCTGGCTGCCTCGCAAGCAGCCGCCGAGCACCTCAAAGCCGATGCCACTCACAACCGCCAGGTTATGGCTTCGCGCTTGAGCCCAGATCGGATCCGACAGGCGCAACGTTTGGCCCGCGAGTGGCAGCATGCCCACCAATAGCGATCGCAGCTACCGGTTCCCTCAAGTGGCGCAGTCAACGGTCAAACGCATTGCCAACCGGGCATTGCTAGGAGCAAGCAGTTTCCTAGTACTGCTAGTTGCCATGGTGCTAACAGCTCCCGGACGCGAGGGCGGCCAGCCCGATCGCGCGTCTGCCCCCAATGGCACCGTCGAACCGCCAATAAGGCACCAGCAGTGGCGCCTCGATGTCCTGCGCATTCGGCAGACCGATACCGTTGGTGACCCCCCCGTCAACAAGCAAGCCCAGCCGCAAAAGACCTTTGCTGTCGTGCTGCTGGCGATCGCCAATCGCGGCTCGGAAGCGGCTGCCCTGCCTGGCAGCTTGAAGCTCGCGGACGCCCAAGGGCGCACCTACACCGGTCGAGGCACGGGGGCAGCATTCGCCGGGGACTACAACGCCGAGCGGGCGATCACCAGCGCGTGCTGGCCGCTTACGAAATTCCCCAAGACGCCCAACCCAGACAGCTGATCTGGCAGCTCGGCCTGGGGTCAGACCAAACCTACTCCATCGCTCTCGACTAGCTACGTTTGCCGTCGCAACAGGAGCATCATGGAACGCCGCCGTCCCCCCCTCGCGCGCTTGCTCGATGCCATGGAGCCCTGGGTGTTTTTGCCCGCTGCTGCGGTCGTCATTGGCTTTGTGGCTTGGGGGGCTGCTTCCACCCAAAGCGCCAAGACCACCTTTAGCGCCCTGCAGTCGGGGATTGTCGAGACCTTTGGCTGGTTCTACATTCTGACGGCAACCCTCCTGCTTGGCGTGGTGGTTTGGTTGCTGTTTTCGCGCTTCGGTCGCATTCGCCTAGGCGGGCCCGAGACGCGCCCCGAGTTTGGCTATTTGACCTGGTTTAGCATGCTCATGAGCGCCGGCATGGGCATCGGGATCGTCTTTTTTGGGGTCGCCGAGCCCGTGCTGCACTTTGTTGATCCCCCAATTGGAGAGGGCCAAACCGACCAAGCGCTGCGCGAAGCCATGCGCTTTACCTTCTACCACTGGGGCTTGCATCCCTGGGCCGTTTACTCGGCACTTGCCCTGCCGCTGGCCTACTTCCACTTTCGCCACGGCCTGCCGCTAGCACCGCGATCGCTGCTGTACCCGCTGCTGGGCGAGCGGATTTACGGGGCCCCAGGCCATGCGGTGGATGTCCTTTGCACGGTGGGAACGCTGTTTGGCGTGGCCACCTCGCTGGGGTTGGGCGCCGCTCAGGTCAATGCCGGCCTGGGCCAGCTGTTTGGCATGCCCCAAGACACCGAGTCCCAACTCTGGCTGATTGGGATCATTACGGCGGCAGCCACCATTTCGGTCGTTTCGGGGTTGCACCGCGGCATTCGCTTTTTGAGCCAGTTCAACATCAGCCTGACCGTGCTCATTTTTGCCTTCGTGTTGCTGGCCGGTCCCACTATCTTTGCCCTGGAGCTGTTTTTGGATGGCGTGGGCTACTACGTGCAGACACTGCCAGTGACGAGCTTTCGCATCGAGCCCGGCACCGAGGGCGGGTGGCAGGCCAGCTGGACCTTGTTTTACTGGAGCTGGTGGATCTCCTGGTCGCCCTTTGTGGGCGTCTTTGTCGCCCGCATCTCGCGGGGGCGCACCATCCGTGAGTTCGTGACCACAGCGCTGTTGGTGCCCACCCTAGGCGGTTTCCTGTGGTTTGCCGCGCTTGGGGGCACCGGTATCCGCCTCATTCAAGCTGGTACCGGCAACATTGCCGAGCAAGTCGGGCAGAACCAGGCCCTGGCCCTGTTTTCGGTGTTGGAGCAGCTGCCGCTGCACTCCCTCACTTGGGCCTTGGCCACCCTGTTGGTGGTGATCTTTTTTGTGACCTCCTCCGATTCGGGATCGCTGGTTGATGACATGGTGACCTCAGGGGGGCATCCCAACCCGCCTAAGGTGCAGCGCGTGTTCTGGGCGCTGGCTGAGGGAACGGTGGCGGCGACGCTGCTGTCTTTTGGCGGGCTCCAGGCGCTGCGCCAGGCGTCGCTAACGACGGGATTGCCGCTAGCGGTGTTTTTGTTGGTGGCTGCCTACGGTTTGGTGCGCGCCCTGCGCGTGGACCATGCCACCCAGGGGGTGCCCACGGCCCAGCAACTGCAGGGTGGCGTTGAGTCGCAACCGGGCCAGGCGCCATCGGGCAGCGACCCGCTCCATCGCCCCCCGCCGGCCGACGGCCGCTAGGCTGCTGGCTTCAAACCGCTGTGCCGCAGCAGCGGCTCGGTTTGGGGCTCGCGCCCGCGGAAGGCCCGAAACACCTCCATGGGCGGGTGGCTCCCGCCCAGCGCCAGGACCGTATTGCGGAAACGGCGGCCGGTGGCCGCGATCGCGGCGTCATCCGCTAGGCCTGCTTCCTCGAAGGCTGCAAAGGCATCGGCGCTCAGCACCTCGGCCCACTCGTAGCTGTAGTAGCCGGCGGCGTAGGGGCCATCAAAAATATGGCCGAAAAAGCACAGGAAGGCATCTTCCGGCAGCGGTTGCAGGATGGTGGTGCGCTCGGCCACGCGATCGCGGATGGCCCAGGGCGTATCGGAGCCATCCGGGCGGTAGCGTTGGTGCAGCTCCAAATCCAGATAGCTAAAGTAAACCTGGCGCAGGGTGGCCGAGCCACTCAGGTGGGTGCGCGCAGCTAGCAGCTTTTGATACTCCGCCTCGGGCAGCGGCTCGCCCGTCTGGTAGTGGCGGGCCATGGCAAACAGCGTGGGGCGGTGGTAGCACCAGTTCTCCATGAACTGGCTGGGGAGCTCGACGGCATCCCACTCCACGTTGTTGATGCCGGCCGCACCCGGATAGTCCACCTGGGTCAGCATGTGCTGCAAGCCGTGGCCGAACTCGTGGAACAGCGTCTCCACCTCGTCAAAGGTCATTAGGCTGGGCTGTCCCTCCAGCGGCGGCGCTTGATTGCAGTTGAGGTAGGCCACTGGCAGCCGGGTTTGCAGGTTGCCGGTGGCATCGGTGAAGCGAGCGCGGTTGAGGCATTCATCCATCCAGGCCCCACCGCGCTTTTCGCTGGGCCGGCTGTAGGGATCGAGGTAGAAGCTTGCCACCGCGCTGCCATCGCGATCGCGCACGCGAAAGTAGCGCACGTCCGAATGCCAGACCGGGACCTCGCCATCGGCTGGCTCGATGGTGACCCCAAACAGGCGCTGCACCAAACCGAACAAGCCGTCCAACACTTGCTCGAACGGAAAGTAGGGCCGCAGCGCTTCCGCATCCAGCTCGAAGCGGGCCTCGCGCTGGCGCTCGGCCCAATAGCGAAAGTCCCAGTGCTGGAAGTCGCTGCCTTCCGGGGCGCTCCGCTCGGCAGCCAAGGCTTGCAGCTCGGCAACCTCGCGGGCGGCCGCGTCGTAGCTGGCGCTGCGCAGTTCCTCGAGCAGGCGCTCCACCGCCGCGACATCTGGCGCCATTTTCTGCGTCAGGCTCAGCTCGGCGTAGTGGTTGAAGCCCAGCAGCTGCGCTTTCTCCTGCCGCAGGGCCGGGATGCGCTCGATGATGGCGTTGTTGTCGTACTCGCCGCTCGAGGCGCGCGTAACGAACGCCCGATAGAGCCGCTCGCGCAGATCGCGCCGCTGCGCATGCTGCATAAAGGGCAAAAAGTTGGGAATATCGAGCGTTAGCACCCAAGGGCCAGCTTCGGTCGTCGCGTCGGTATCGCCGCGATCGCGAGCTGCCTGAGCCGCCAGGCGCAGCGCGCTCTCGGGCAGGCCCGCCACCTCATCGGGATGGGTCAGCCGGAGCTGGAACGCTTGGGTGGCATCCAGCACGTGGTTGGAAAACTGCGTCGAGAGCTCGGCCAGCTCGAGCTGGATGGCATTGAAGCGCTCCCGCCGCTCGCCCTCAAGGCCAACACCTGACAGCTCGGCATCCTGCAGATAGGCATCCACGATGCGTTGCTGCGCTCGGTCCAAGCGTTCCCAATCGGGGCCGTCGCGCAGCTGCTTGAGTGCCCGGTAGATGGGCGCGCTCTGGCTGAGCCGGTTGCCAAAGCGCACCACCTCGGGCTGCACCTGCTCGTGGGCTTGGCGCAGCGCGCTGCTGTTTTTGACACCCATGAGGTGATTGACAATGCCCCAGCTCCAGTCGAGGCGCTCCTCAATGCGCGCGAGCGGCGCCACCGTGCCTTCCCAAGTTGGGGTGGCGTTGGCTTCCAGCTCGCTCAGCTCCTGCTCGAGTTCCTGCAGCAGCTGCCGCATCCCCGGGACGACGTGCTTGGGGGCAATGCGATCGAACGGCGGCAACCCCTCGCCGATTAGCAACGGATTCTGGGCGACTGCAGCACCGGTCATGGGCAAAATCTCAAACGCGCAATGGGCCTGGGCCCATTCAGTTTAGCGGTTGCCAGTTCCTGGTGCGGGAGCGGCGCGAGCGCTGTCGGCTATAATTGCCGGCACAATGCACCGAGCTCGCCGGTCATGACCGCCCCGCAAACGCTATTCGACAAAATCTGGAACGGCCACGTGGTGCGCGAGCGCGACGATGGCACCTGCCTGCTCTACATCGATCGCCACCTCATTCATGAGGTCACCAGTCCGCAGGCGTTCGAGGGGATCTGGCTGGCCGGCCGGCAACCGCGCCGCCCCGAGGCGGCACTCGCGGTCGCCGATCACAACGTGCCCACCTCGGATCGCTCGGCCGGCATTGCCGATCCCGAGAGCCGCTTGCAGGTGGAAACGCTGGAGCAGAATGCGGCTGAGTTCGACATTCCTATTTTCCGCATGGACGACCGGCGCCAGGGGATCGTCCACGTCATCGGCCCCGAGCAGGGGCTAACGCAGCCGGGCATGACCATCGTGTGCGGGGACAGCCATACCGCCACCCACGGCGCGTTTGGCGCGCTGGCATTTGGCATTGGCACCTCGGAGGTCGAGCACGTCCTGGCCACCCAAACGCTGCTAGCCAAAAAGCCCCAGAGCATGCGCGTCACCGTGCGCGGGCAGCGGCCGTTTGGGGTGACCGCCAAAGACATTATCCTGAGCATTATCGGTCGCATCGGCACGGCTGGCGGGACGGGCCACGTCATTGAGTACGCGGGCGAGGCCATTCGCGAGCTGAGCATGGAAGGGCGCATGACTGTCTGCAACATGTCCATCGAGGCGGGGGCGCGCGCCGGCCTGATCACCCCGGATGACAAAACAATCGCCTACCTGCGCGGCCGGCCCCTCGCGCCCAGCTCGGCCTGGTGGGAGCGAGCGGTAGCGTACTGGCAGTCGCTGCCCTCGGATGCGGGCGCGCGCTATGACCGCGAGGTCACCCTCGATGCCGGCGAGCTCGTGCCGCAGGTGACCTGGGGGACTAGCCCGCAGGATGTGGCGCCGGTCACAAGTTGCGTTCCCGACCCACGCGATTTTGCCGATCCCAACCGGCGCCGCAGTGCCGAGCGCGCGCTGGCGTACATGGACCTGAGCCCGGGGACGCGGTTGCAGGATGTCGCGCTTGATAAAGTCTTCATTGGCTCTTGCACCAACGCGCGCATCGAGGACTTGCGCGAGGCGGCCCGCTTGGTGGAGGGCCGCAAGGTGGCCGATGGCGTCTATGCCACCGTCGTGCCGGGCTCGGGGTTGGTCAAATACCAAGCCGAGGAAGAAGGGCTGGATGCCATCTTCCAGCAAGCTGGCTTCGACTGGCGCGAGCCGGGCTGCTCCATGTGCCTGGCCATGAACGAGGATCGCCTGGAGCCGGGCGAGCGCTGCGCCTCCACCTCCAACCGCAACTTTGAAGGGCGCCAGGGGCGCGGCGGTCGCACCCACCTGATGAGCCCGGCCATGGCGGCGGCTGCCGCGGTGACGGGCCGGCTGACCGACGTTCGCGAGATGGTGGGCTAGAGACGGACATGGAGGCATTCACCGAACTCACCGGGATTGCGGCGCCGCTACCGCGCGCCAATGTCGATACCGACATGATTATCCCCAAGCAGCACCTCAAAACCATTAAGCGCACGGGCTTGGGCAAGGTGCTGTTCGACGAGCTGCGCTACGACGAGCGAGGGCAAGAGCGCCCCGAGTTCGTTCTCAACCAGGTGCCCTACTGCGACGCGCGCCTCCTGGTGGCCGGCGACAATTTTGGTTGCGGCTCCTCGCGCGAACACGCCCCCTGGGCGCTGCTCGATTTCGGCATTCGCTGCGTCATTGCGCCCAGCTTTGCCGACATTTTCTACAACAACTGCCTCAAAAACGGCATCCTGCCCGTGGCGCTGCCGCAGGCGCAGGCCGAAGCGCTCATGGCGGATGCCCAAGATCCCGAGACTGCCACGCTGACGGTCAACCTAGAGCACCAGCAGATCCGGCGCACCCGCGGCGAGCCCATCACCTTCGAGATCGATGCCTTTCGCCGGCAGTGCCTGCTTGAGGGCTTAGATGACATCGCCCTGACCCTGCAAGATGAGGCTGCAATTGCAACCTTCGAGCGGCAGCAGCGCGAGCAGCTGCCGTGGCTTTGGGCATCGTAGCCTCCCTATGCGCCTTAAGGTTGCCAAAACGCTGCCCTGGGCCACCCTGCCGCAGTACGCCCATCCCGACGATTCGGGGCTGGATCTGCGAGCAGCCGAGTCGGTCGAGCTCGAACCCGGCGGCAGCCGCGCGATCCGCACGGGCTTGGCCATCGAGCTCCCGGCCGGTACCGAGGCCCAAATCCGCTCCCGCAGCGGCCTGGCGCTCGAGCATCAGATCGCCGTCCTCAATGCCCCCGGCACGATCGACGCGGGCTATCGGGGCGAGATCCGCGTCATCTCGATCAACTACGGTCGAGCGCCCTTTCGCGTGACCGCTGGCATGAAAATCGCGCAAATGGTCGTTGCGCCCGTGCTGCACCCCACCATCGAAGCGGTCGAGCGCTTGAGCGAGACAGCGCGCGGCTCGCGCGGCTTTGGCTCGAGTGGCAGCTAGCGCGATTGCCCCAGCCGCGGTTCGGTGCCCTGCAGCAAGCGAGCGATGTTGCCGCGATGGCGCCAGACCACGTAAGCGCCGGCAACGCCGATGAAGAGCTGATAGGGCAGCGGCTCCCCAAGCATGATCGCCAGCCCCACTGCGGCAACCACCGCCGTCAGCGAGCCCAGCGAGACGATGCGCGATGCGCCTACCACCAGCGCAAATGCCACCGAGGTCCCCAGGGCAATCGTCGGGCTAAGCGTTAGCAAAACGCCCAAGCCGGTCGCTACCGATTTGCCCCCTGCAAACCCCAACCAAACGGGCCAGCTGTGGCCGATAATGGCGCCCAATGCAGCGGCCGCTGCCAGCCAGGGTTGCCATGCGGGCGGCAATATTGTGGGGCTCAAAACGGCATAGGCCCCCGCGACCGAGCCCACGGCCAAGATCCCTTTGAGCACGTCAACGCCCAAAACGACGGCGGCAGCTCGGTTGCCCACGGCGCGTGCCACGTTGGTGGCGCCCGTCGAGCCCGAGCCGCAGTTGCGAATGTCGACCCCGGCCAGCCAGCGGCCGGCCAAATAGCCTGTGGGCAGCGATCCCAGCAGGTAAGCGCCTAAAAACAGCAGGGTACTGACAGCCAGCGAAGCGAGCATCAGAGTTCAGCCAACGTGAGCGTTAGGGGCAGACGCCTGAAGATTGCGACTGGCGGGGAGCATGGTGTCACTGGTGCGGGCAGTGCTGGGTCAAGCACGCCCTCAGGCGCTTGGGGTCGAACAGGATGGGCAAAAAGTGAATGCTGCGCGTCTCCCGAAAGTAAAACAAGATGGGCACCCTGGCCCAGAAAATGCGCCAGTTTTGCCAGTCGGTATAGGGAAAGCGCCGGATGCAGTTACCAGCGCGATAAACATCTAGGGCGGTTGCTGTGAACTGCAGCCGGATCGTGGCCGTTTGATAGGTCAAAAACAAGGCAAACAGCGCCATCGCACCCCCCAGCCAAGGCTGGACGAGCGCGACCCCTATCGCGATCGCCACCAGCGCCAGCGGCAAGCGATAGTTAGGCGCTAGCGTGCCATCGGGGTCGGCGGCGTCCAATGGTCCCCCCGTTGCAATCGCACCTGCTCTCTATTGTAGGGACAACCTACAGATTGCCCGATAGGGCTTGGCCCGGTCCTTGGAACATGACCCAAGACAGAAAGAAATTCGTTACGAAGATCGCCAGCAGGGCTGTTACCACCGCTGTTGTAGTTGATTGACCGACTCCTTTAGCACCGCCAGTAGTGGTCAACCCCCAACTGCAGCCAATAATGGCGATCAGTCCGCCAAAGACAACGGCTTTGATCGCCATGTTGATGACATCCGATAGGTCCAGAAAGTCCCGTGCCGAGCTAATGAAAACGGAGCTGGAGAGATCATACAGGTTGGTCGCGATCGCCAACCCACCGATCAGCCCTGTTACCAGCGAAAGCAAGGTCAAAATGGGCAGCATCGTGCTGCAAGCCAGCAAGCGCGGCAGGACCAAGTAGTCGATGGGATCGGTTTTGAGTACGTAGAGCGCATCGATTTGCTCGGTAACCTGCATGGTGCCGATCTCGGCGGCAAACGCCGAGCCCACTCGCCCAGCCAAAATGACGGCGGTGAGCACGGGCACGAGCTCGCGCGTGAGCGAGATGGCCAGAACGCCACCGACCGCATCGCTGGCACCGAAGGTGATGAACTCCCGGGCCACCTGGATGGTAAAGACCATGCCGACAAAGGCAGCCGTTAGCAGGGCAATCCCGAGCGAGTCCGGCCCCACCACTGCCATCTGTTCGAGCGTATTGCGGCGGTGGATTTTCTGCGGCTGCAGGTGGATCAAGGTCTGACCGCCCAGGAAAATGGCAGAGACCAAACGCTGGAGCCAGCGGCCGAGCGCTGTAGTGGCAAGCGGGTTGCGTCTCGCTTTGCGATCTGCCATTTAAGAAAGCAGGCGCAATGACGTTCGAGCGCGCACTGTCCCGGATAGGCGAGCCTGCGGCGCGCAACTGACACGTTAACCTACAAACCAAACCTTCCCCGAATTCCTGGAGGCATGGCATCAGCCCCACCGAGCGAGCCCACCTACGATCACGCCGAGGCGGCTTATCTGCGCGGCGACTACACCGAAGCAGCGCAAATCCTTGAGGAACTGGCCCAGGCGTTGCCCGACGACCCCAGCGTTTTGCTGCTGTACGGCCACGTGCTCTACTGCTGCCAGCAGTATGCTGCTGCCCGGCCGCAATACGAGCGCGTCCTGCAGCTGACTGAGGAGCCGGACTTTGTTACCTACGCCCAGCAGGGGTTGCAGGCTGTCCAACAGTTGCAATCCGCCGCGGCGCAACAAGCGGCCAATAGCGAAGCCGCCGGCGAAGCGCCGGGCGAAACGGCAGTAGCTGATGCAGCCTCCGAAGTGCCCCAAGCCCGCTCGGAAACGGCGGACGATCCCTTCGCTGCCACCGCCGATACCCCATCAGCCGACTCTGCTCCCGGCGATGGCGACAATCCGTTTGCAGCCTCAGATGGCCCCACGGAGGCGAGCGAGTCGCAAGCTGCCGATCCGTTTGCGAGCGCGCAGCCGCAACTGAGGCTCCCAGTGAAGAGGGTCCCGCCGGGCTGCCAGACGAGGACCAGCTGATAGCCGAGACTGACTCGCTAGAGCCCAATCCCGCTGCTCTAGCCAATGCGGAAGCAGTCGATCCTGAGAGCCAAACGGCCGATGCCAAGGCACCGCCTTCCCAGCAACCGCCCGACACAGCCCGCGATCGCGAGCATCCCCAGTCTAGCGAGCCCGAAGCGCCAGAAGCGGCCTCAGCTGACACCCCCAATCTCGAGCAGGTGCCGGAAGTACCGCTCGGCCCAGAACCGAGCGGCCTACCCGAGGCAGAGAAGGAGCTTGCCTCGCGAGCATTATCAGCGGGCGAGGCACCCCAGGAAGAGGCGCTCGAGGACGTTCCGGAAGCGACTGAGGTACCTGCGGCAGCGGAGGCTACCACCGCCGTTTACCCGACTCGCGCTGAATGGCAATGGCTCCTCGCAGCAGCTGCTGGCATCACCGCGTCGCTGGTGCTGCTTGCGGGCAGCGCTGCCACCGCCGCGCTATCTATTGGGGGGCGCAGCAGCGTCAATTGGCCGCGGACGGGCCTTTTGAGCTTGGCAACCGGGCTGGCCAGCTTTAGTGCGACAGGGGCAGCTGCCCGTTACCTGGCCCGGCCCGCCGAACGGCACGAGACCAGCGGCGCTGCCATGGCAGCCGAGGTTGATGCCAGCGAGCTCCCCGATCCCTCCCAAGCCCCTTCCGAGCGCAAGCCCTCGCCCGATGCGGCGTTGCTGTACCTGGCCGAGGTCAGGCACCGCTACCGCTGGTTGCCGCAGCTCGCTCAGCCCGAGCTGCAGCTACTGGCCTACCAGCGCAATGACAGCAGCTGGCGGGCGACGCCCACCTCCGAGCTTGTGCCTTGCCAGCAGACCCGGCCATTCCCCGCTGGGGCGCTGGTTGCCGTGACGCTGGGGCCCGACCGCACGATCTGGGAACCGCCGCAACCTGCGGCTTCCCAGGCGATCGCCCAGCTGAAGCACTTTTCGCGCCAGCTCGAGAGCCACCGGCAACAGCGCGAAGAGATCGAACAGTGGAGGCAGTCGCTGGCCTATCAGGCCCGGGAATTGGAGCGGCGCAAGCGGGAGCTGGAGTCTGGCTCGAGCAGTGCGCCAAGCTAGCCGTAGCTCGCTAGCGCTTGAGGCAGATCCAGTCGCCATCGACCTCGGCATGGGTCGCGGCGGGCGCCGGGCGTTGTCGGGGCAGTTCGGCAGGCGGCCGCGCGGCCGCGCCCACCGGTAGCGACGCCGTTCGGGTGCGGTTGGGGGCCTCGATCAGGCGCGTTAGCTCCTCGATTTGTTCGAAAGTGGGTGCACGGGCCAGAACGCGCTGCAAAAACGCGCGCATGACGCGGCGCTGGAGGGCTAGCGGTGCCGAGTGAAGCGGGCGGCGATCGAGCCGCTGCGGGGGCGAGGGCTCGCCAGGCAGCGCTTGCTGGAGCAAAGCGTCGGCCTCGCGCTCGAGGTGGGCGACCTCAGCCCTAAAGATTTCGGCCGTTTGGGCCAGAGTGGTTTCCACGTTGGGATTGAGCTGGGCTTGCAGGTACGGCACGAGATCGGCGCGGATGCGATTGCGCGCGTAGCGGCGATCGCGATTGGCCGGATCGGACTGCACCGGCAGCTGATTTTGCTGGCAGAAAGTCCCCGTTTCCGCGCGCCCGATCCCCAGCAGCGGGCGCACCAAACGAATGCCAGCTGCCAGCGAGCGCTGCCAACCAAGCGCCTGCAGGCCATCCGGACCGCTACCGCGAACCAGGTTGTAGAGTAGCGTCTCGGCGCGATCGCTTTGGGTGTGGCCAGTGGCAATGGCTGAGAACCCTTCGCTTTGGGCAATCTCGACCAGCGCTCGGTAGCGCCACTCGCGCGCGGCTGCCTCAGTGGCCGGCAGCGGTGGTGCCGTTCGTTGGTGGAATGGCAGCTCCCACTGACCGGCAATTTGGCGGACGCGATCCGCCAGATCTTCATCGCCGGACCAGCGGTGATCGCAATGGGCGATCGCTAGCTGCCATCCCCACCGCTTGGGTTGCAAATCGCACAGCAGCTGCAGCAGGCAGAGCGAATCCTGGCCGCCGGAGATGGCCAGCAAAACGCGTTCGTGGGGCTCGAGCAGGCGATCGCGCTTGAGGGTTTGGTGAACGCGGGCGTGCAGCTGCGTCCAGCAAGCGGGGTTGCCCATGAGCGGCCGGGTCTAGGGCCCTACTGCAGGAACCAACCGTAGGAGTGCAGGCCAATGCCCATCAAATTGACGCCCAAATAGCAAATCCAGACCATCACAAAGCCTGCGGTAGCTAGCAGAGCGGGCTTGCGCCCTTGCCAGCCGCGCGTGATGCGGGCGTGCAAGTAAGCGGCAAACACCAACCAGGTGATGAGCGCCCAGGTTTCTTTGGGATCCCAGCTCCAGTAGGAGCCCCAGGCTTCGTTCGCCCACACCGCCCCGGCAATAATGCCCACCGTCAGCAGCGGAAACCCAAGGCCGATGGTGCGATAGCTGACATTATCGAGCGTGTCTGCCAGCGTCAGGCGCTGCGGCGAGAGCGTGCCCTCGCGATCACCAGCGGTGGGGGGAGCTTGGGCGGTCAGGACGGTCGCTTCTGCCGCCATTCCGGCGCCGGTGGCCCAGTCGGACGTTTCTCCCCCTTGGCCCTGCTGAGGCGCCGGGGCCGCCTCGGACGTTGCGGAGGGGCGGCGCTCGCTGCCAATGCCGATTGAACTACCGTGCAGTCGGATGGGCTGGCCGCGGGTGACGACCAAAAACGCCATGGCCAGCAGCGACCCCACCATGAGCGTGGCGTAGGCCAGCATCATGATGCTGACATGCATTATCAACCAATTGGACTGCAGCGCCGGAACCAGCGGCTCGGCCGATTGCATGTTGCTGGGCAAATAGAGGGCGGCAAACGCAACCACGCCCAAGCTCAAAGGAGCCGTTGCAACGCCCACCAGGCGGCTTCGGCTCCAGCGCTCGGCCAGCAGGTGGACTGCCGTTAGGCCCCAGGCCAAAAAAACGAGCGACTCGTACAGGTTGCTGATGGGAAAATGGCCCGATTCCAACCAGCGCGCCCCCAGCAGCCCGGCCAGGACCACATTGGCGATGGCCATACCGGCGGTTGCCAGCGCGGTCAGCTGCGGCAGCCGGGCAAAGGCCGCCGAGCTCCAGTAGAGCAGCATGGCCAGCAGCAGGATGGCAAAGGCGGCCGTGTCCAACCCCTTTTGCAGTGCGACCAGATCCATAGGGCGTGCTTGAGAACAGAGCGAGCCGGATGGGGTTGCCCGCGCTCTGGGCTCCCATAGTGCTATTGTATCGGCCTCGGGCGCTGCGCGAGCAGCCAGCTAGCGCTGCTGGCGCCTCTCGGCAGCCGGCCCCGCATCGGTGAGGCCGGCCCGCTCCATCATCGCAATGACGCCCCAAGCGAGTGCCCCACCGGCGAGCAGGCCGCCGACTAAAAGCCCAATATAGAGACGCTTGAGGCGCGCCAGGGTCTCCGGGCGGGGTGACGGGCGCTCACTATCAGATCCGTGCTCGGGCATAGTGCGCTGAGGGTTAGCGGGCAGCCGCTGCTTGGGCGGGAACCTCGGCAACGGGGGCGTAGAGCGTATCCCGCTGGCGGGCGGGGCGCCCCAGTTCGCCAATGGCCTGCCGCAGCGTTTCGGGGGGCATGCAAGTGCCGCCCTGCGCACCCGCCATGGTGGTGATGTGCTCTTCCATGAGCGTCCCGCCAATGTCGTTGCAGCCCCACTGCAGCGCTTGCTGAGCGCCGCTCAATCCCAGCTTGACCCAGCTGGGCTGCTGGTTGGGGATGCTGTTGCCCAGATAGAGGCGCGCCACGGCCGTTAGCAGCAGCGCGTCTTGCAGGTTGGGCTGCTCGCGCCCCACGCGCTTGCGCAGGGCCGGCGGGGCCCCCTGGCCGACGAACGGCAGCAGAATGAACTCGCTAATGTGGCCGCGATAGCCGCGATCGCGGGCCTGGCGTTGCAGCGATCGCAGCTTGTCCAGGTGGGCAATCTGGTGTTCGGGGGTCTCGATATGCCCCGAGAGCATGGTGCTAGTTGTAGGCACGCCCAGGCGATGGGCTGTCCCTACAATCTCCAGCCACGCCGCCGTATCGAGCTTCTCGGGGCAGAGTACCCGCCGGAGCGCATCATCCAACACTTCGGCCGCTGTCCCGGGCATGGAGCCAACGCCGGCATCGCGCAGTGCGGCGATCGCGGCTTCGTAGCTAATGCCGTCCTCGCGCGCAATGTATTGCACCTCCTGTGGGGAAAATGCGTGCAAGTGCAGCGAGGGCAGCGCTGCTTTGACCGAGGCGATCAAGCGGCAGTAGTAAGGCAGGGCGGCGCCCCCAATTTTGGCTTGGGGGTTGAGGCCGCCCTGGATGCAAATCTCGGTGGCACCGCGCTGCAGGGCATCGGTCGCCTTCTCGCGGATTTGCCCGGCATCCAGCCAGTAAGCCTGGGCTTGCCCGGCATCGCGGCGAAAGGCGCAAAAGCTGCAGTTCTGCTCGCAAATGTTGGTGAAGTTGATGTTGCGGTTGATGACGTAGGTGACCGCCTCCCCAGCTTGCTGCTGGCGCAGCCAATCGGCGCTCGCGCGAATGGCGGCGATGGCCTCCGGATCGGTTTGGCGCAGCAGCGTTGCCCCTTCGGCTGGGGCGAGCTCTGCGCCCGCGCAGGCACGCTCGAGAATGGCGGCAGTCGCTTGGGCTGGCACCGGCGGATTCGCTCGCGCGCAACGCCTTTGATTGTAACGTGGCGCTAGCGCCGCTACTCCTGCTTGACGCGCTCGGGGACGCTGACCGGTGACTGCTGGGCGAGCCGCTTGAGATGCTGGGCGCGGACCAGCTCACTAAAGTCCAAGCTGGAGCGGCCCTCCATCTCGGCCACGGCCTCAATCGCCGAGCGCAAGTGTTTGGCGGCTTCCTCGGAACTGTAGCCGCGCTGCCGGGCAACTTCAATGGCGGCCTCGTCGCTATCGAGCTGGGTGCGCACGCTGCGCGCATCCTGCCAGATCTGCCGGCCGGCCAGGACGCTCAAACCCCCGGCAACAAGCACCCCAACGGCATCGCCTTGGACGATCTCGACAGTGCCGCCCACCACACCTGCCAGCAGAACGCCTTGGTAGATGCCGGGTTTGAACCACTCAATGCCCAGCAGCCAGCTAACGGCCTCGAGCAGCAGCAGATCGCGCTGGGGCCGCGACAGGCGGCGCCACAAGTTGAAATTGATGTAAATGGGCCGCGCGCGGCGGTTCCAGGGCCAGGGAAAGGGGGTCTCGATGACCTGCGAGCGCCGCGGCTGGGGCACGATCTTGGTCACCATCCGCCCTGAGGCTGGCATGAGGTCAAGCAAGCGGCGGATTTCGGGTTCGGGGTTCATGACCGGTGCCCGCAGCGCGAGCGCAGTGGCGTTCGAGCTGTCGTCTTACAAACTACCATCGATTGTAGTGTCGCCTCGATGCGCCGCTCGCAGCGCCATGGATGCATTTAGCCCCACACCGCCCGCATGGACCGATCGCGCCGTCCATGCCCTAGAGTTTTGCTGTCCGAGCTGCCAGGCACCCGCCGCCCGGGCCCAACGCGCTTGGCTCAACCGGCGCGCCCCTGTCCTGGAAGCGGGCAACTGCCGCAAGTGGCAAGAGTTTTACCAGTGCGAGTGCGGCCAGGTTTGGTGGGGGTGGAGTAGCGATCGGCCGCCGCCGGAGCGAGACAATACCTGAAGCTTCTGTCCCAGCCCTAGGTTGCCCTCAGCCGCCATCCGTGAAGGAGAGTTGACAGCCTTAATGATAATGGCAGTTTTCCGCAATATCTGAGTATTTGTGCTTAAAGCGTGCGCGGTGCCAACCAACTATAGCAATCGTAGACTACATGTGAACGGAGCTAGCTTATTGGACAAGACTCTGGGACTCTCTCGAAATGGGAGTTAAAGCTCTCAGAGACAACCCCAATTATCCGTTCACGATCCACGTGTTTTTGCTATAGGATACACTTCGTATAAACTATTCCGGCAGGCTCGCGATGGCAACGGTGCAGAAGTGGGGGAACAGCTTGGGCGTTCGCATTCCCAAGGCTGTGGCCGAGCAAGTTGGTCTGGCTGAAGGAACTCAGGTGAGCTGCGAGCTCGCTGGTGAGGAAATCGTCATTCGCAAGCAACGTCCCCGCTATACGCTTGAGGAGCTAGTTGAGGGCATGAGTCCGGACAACGCTCATGCCGAGCTGGATTGGGGATCGCCCGTAGGTCAGGAGCACTGGTAGTGCGCGAGGGTATCCCCGAGCGCGGCGACATTGTCTGGGTAAACTTCGATCCGCAGCGGGGCCGAGAGCAGGCCGGGCATCGGCCGGCTCTGGTGCTGTCGCCGTATCGCTACAACGAACGAGGCACGCTCCTGTTGGCGTGTCCAATAACGCGACAGGTCAAGGGCCACCCCTGGGAGGTAAAACTGCCGGATGGTTTGGGAGCCCAAGGTGCCATCTTGGCGGACCAGATTCGGGCGTTGGACTATCGAGCCCGAACGATGGAATTTTTCGAGCAGGCCCCCAGTGAGGTCATATAGCAGAACAACTTTACTCGTGAACGGCATCTGTTAAAATAGCTGAAAGACCGGTGGCCGAATCTAGCTGTTGCTGATGGACCAAACTATTACGCACACCGTTAAGCTCCTCGAACTCTTCATCAATGATAAACCCAGTGCTGAAGAACTAAAAAGAGCCTTAGCGGTCAAGCTGAGCTGGGAAGGTTAC
>PXQH01000046.1 GCA_003022125.1 Cyanobacteria bacterium QS_8_64_29
CGTATCGCTGTAGCGCTCGCTCACGGCGGAGCGCCGCAGCTTGAGGGTTTGGGTCATGAGACCGTTCTCAATTGAAAACGGCTCGCTCAGAAGCCGGAACGGGCCAATGCGTTCGTTGGGATTGTAACTGGCTCGCTCGCGAACGGCCTGGTTGAGTTCCTGCCGGATGCGATCACGTACGGGCTTGCTGTCGGGATCGCCGCCCTCGGGGAGGTGCAATGGCTGGTTCTGCTCGGCCGCCCAAGCCCGCAGGGCTTCCCAGTTGGGCACGATCAGCGCGCCCAGCGAGCGCCTATCTTGGCCCACCAGCATAATTTGGTCGATGTAGGGGCTGCGCAGGCAGGCCATCTCGATCGGTTGCGGCTCGATGTTCTCGCCGTTGGAGAGCACGATGGTGTCTTTAGCCCGGCCGGTGATGACCAGGTCGTTGCTGGGGGTTATCCAACCCAAGTCCCCGGTATCGAACCAGCCGTCAGCGTCGATGGCGCGCGCCGTTTCCTGCGGGCGCTTGTAGTAACCCGCCATAACCTGCGGGCCGCGCACGACCACCAGGCCTTTGCGCTCGGGCGGCAGCGGCTGGTGGGTTTCGGGATCGCGGATTTGCATCTGGGTTTGCGGTAGCGGCGGCCCCGAGGCACCGCGCAGGTTGTGGCGCGGGCGGCGCGCGTTGGTCACTGGGGCCGTCTCGGTCAGGCCGTAACCGACCAAAATAGGAATGCCCACGAGCTCGTAAAAATCGTCAATGTAGCGCGGTAGGGCCCCACCCCCGCTAATAGTCGCTTTGAGACAGCCGCCCACCCCGGCACGGATGGTGCGGTAGACGAGCCGGTCGGCCAACGCGTGCAGCGGGGCCAGTAGCGCGGCCAAGGTACTGGCCCCCAGCCGCTTGGCGCGCGAGGTATGGAGCGCCTCCAGCTGCAAGCCACGCGCCAGGCGGTGGGCAAGCACGTAGCGCCAGGAGACGGCCAGCAGCCATCGGGCGAGCCGCCGCCGGGGGGCAGGCTGCTCCCGCAGCTGGTCCTGGATGCCTTCGTAAACGTATTCCCACAGGCGGGGGACGCCCACCATGTAGTGCGGTTGCCGCTGCTTGAGATCGCGCTTGAACGTCCGCAAGCTGGTATAGATTTGGGTGCATCCCTGCGAGAGCAGGTAGTACTCAGCGCTGCGCTCGTAGGCATGCCAGCTGGGCAGGATGCTCAGGGCGCGATCGCCGCGCTGGGGCACGATGACATCCGCGATAGCGTTGACCTGGTGTAGCAAGTTCCGGTGCGAGAGCATCACCCCCTTGGGCTCGCCGGTAGTGCCGGAGGTATAGAGCAGCGTCGCCAGGCTGTCCGGTGTTATTGACACCGGCTCGAGCTCGCGCTCCGCGCCGGCCGCCAGCACCGCGTCGAAGCTCAAAACGGATTGAGCGAGCTCCCCCTCGGGTAGCTGCGACGACAGCAGCACCACCGGCGCTAGCGCCTCCAGTTCGGGGTGCAGATCGCGCAGCGTCTGGGCATCTTCGACGATCGCGCTGGCGCTGTCGCTATCGCGCAGGATGTAGCGCAGCTCCTCGCGTGGGGCTTGGGCCGAGCGCACGACGTTGGCAGCGCCTGCCATTAGGATGCCTTGATCGGCAATCAACCAGCGGGGGCTGTTTTCGGCAAACAGGGTAATCTTACTTTGGGGTTGCATGCCGTAAGCTTGCAAGCCGGCGGCAAACTGCCGGATCTGCCGGTACAGCGCCTGATAGCTAAGCGCCGTCTCGGGCTCGGTGCGCGGATCGCGCAGCGCGAGCGTGCTGCCAAAGCGCTCGGCCGCCCGCGGCCAAATCTCGCTCAGGGACTGGCAATCGGTGTAATCGATGGGGGTGGAAACATCGGTCATGGTAGGGCTAGCTCAGCTCGACTTTTGCCCTTTTGAATTTCAGGCAGTGTAGCAGCGTATCGATGATTGGCGGTGGTGGGTTTTGCCATGGCCGGGGGATGGCCGGGGATTTCAAAAACCCCCGATCACTGCTCTCGCCGGACAGCAGCCAGGGCGTCAACAAAGATAGGCTCAAGCTTGGCATATCCGGGCCCAGAGCGTTTTGGAGCTGGGTGCTTGCGATGCAACTCGGCAAACATTAACGCCACGACCCCGAAGAGATCGCAACTGCAAAAGGGCAAAAGTCGAGCTCAGTACTACAGTTGCGGATCGGAAACCGTCTATCCATCTTGGCAACGCACGACTGCTGGAGTTGAAGCATCTCAATGTGCAAGCAGATGTAACATCGCACTGCCGGTAGTTCCAGGTGCAAACCGCGACTGTAGTACTAGGGCGTGTTCTCAAAGTCGAAACCAGAGCAAGATACTGGCCACAACCCACATGGCGCGGTAGTTCTGAGCCCGCTTTTTGTAACGCGTTGCTAGGCGGCGACACTTCTGAGACTCACGATCCCCAATCGCTCAGACGCCGCATCCGGACACTGCAGAAGTAAACGGGGAGTTCCTCTCGTAGGACTCCAATCCACTGAACCAACAGCTGATAACGACATACGGTCAGTTCTTGCAATCCAGCAGGATATAGGGAATACGCCGCCGGGTCACGCGCTGGAGCCTCTGAGACGTTGAACGCCGCGGTACACGCCAAGCACGACCAGGCCGCAGAGGGTTCCGACGGCAGTGTTGCCGAAGAGGATGCCGATTACAGTCGCGCTGACAATTGCCATCGGCAAACCGTTCAGGCTATCCCGGACCGGCCAGGCAAGTGTAAGGCCGGCGAAGAAGAGCATCACCGCGAGGATGGCGCGCGGGTACGTTTGAAGCAACGGCACGAGCCCGGCGCCAAATAGCAACCCGGCGACGATTTTAATTGCGCCGAGCATGATGACGCTGCCGCCGGTCCGCGCACCGAAGCGGTGCTGCGCTGCGAGCCCGCCCGAACCGTGACACATCGGCATGCCACCAAATGGCACGGCGATGAGATTCATCAAGCCGACGCTGCTCGCCACGCGCCGCGGTGCTACGCTCCGGCCGGGATATAAGTCGGCGCTCAAGGCGCACACCGCCACAACGGAGTTGAGCAATGTCAGCGGCAACTGTGGCAGCGCGCCGCGCCACAACCCGGTTAGCCAGGCATCCGGACTCGGTAGCAGCAGCGTGAACGTCGGCGGCTGCAGTTGCAGATCCTGGAATACAGATGGGCGACCGACGCCTGCTAGCGCAAGCCCGGCGACGAAGGTAATCAGCATGACCGGCCACTGTCGCAACCGTGGCCAGCAGACCAAACCAACCGCGAGCGCCGCTACCAGCAGGCTGTCCGCGCCCCACATCGGTAGCGGCTCATCCCATTGCCATTCGATCGGGTTTACGCCGCTTACCCACGCGATCGCTTTGAGTGCCAGCTTCAAGCCGATCCCCACCTGGATGCCGCGCACGACGGACCGGGGAATGTAGCGCACTATCGTATCCACTAGGCCGGTGATGGACAGCGCCAACACCAGCACGCCCATGATGATTCCGGCCGCGGCGATCTCGCTGGGGAACAATCCTTCGGCAATCCCGGTGGCAGCGATCGCCTTCATGGGCTGTACAGGTATCGGCTGGCGGAACAGCCAACCGCTAGCGATGTGCATTATGCCGGCGAAGATAAAGATCGGTCCGAGATCCATTCGGCACACGACGGCTAGCGCCGTCGCGAGCGGCAGGAACGTCCCGAGATCGCCGAGCGAACCGGCAAGCTCGCTTGAGTTAAAGCGTAATACGGTCCTGTTGCCGGCGGCTTTCGCCGGCGCATCGTGGTCAATAGAGCGTCTGGTCATCGCGTGAGCCCCTTATTCGAGGGACGAGTCGATTGATGGTGTGGTACTCGGGCGCGTACTGGAATTCTCGGCGTCGTCGCTCAGAATGCCGCTCGTCTAGGCACTACGAGCAACTCTTGCCGGCTGACGGCATGGACAAGCTGCTGGTCCTGAACCGCATGCCACCAGCAAGATGCGCCCATGTTCCTACCGTTGATGCGCACGGTGCAGCTCAACGGGCACAGTCCCGGCCGGCCCAAGTCCCAGCCCCACCGGCTCATCGCCGACAAAGCCTACAGCAGCCGGTCCATTCGGCGCTACGCTCACCGACGCAACTTTGAGAACACGCCCTAATACTACAGTCGCGGTTTGGAGTCGGGGCGGTCTAGCTCGGTAGTGACAGCGTCGCGCGACGGCTTGGTGATGGCGACGCCAATGAGACCAAAGCAGCGCCTGCTCGGCACTTTGCAACTTGGGCAGC
>PXQH01000047.1 GCA_003022125.1 Cyanobacteria bacterium QS_8_64_29
CCCCCACTATAACCTGTCCCATTCTTGTTATTTTAACGTTTGGAGTCGCAAATCAATAGGCGCCCTTCCTCTCACGCTTCAAATCTTTGATTGAAGCGGAGCATCCTGGCGCTACTTTGGTGAAAGAGGAGTCGCGCGCGCGGATGGGGCATGGCGGAGAGCCAATCGCCCGACTGGGGGCAGCTGCAGAAAGCGCTGGCGGTTGAAGCCGAGCGCGGGTTTATCGACACGGCCGGCCGACGGTACCGTTTTAGCGAGTTTTTGTGCCTGCAACTGGGCAAGCCGCCGGCCGGCCTCACCGGCAAGTGGCGGCGCCGCTGGCAACAGCTAGCTACTGAGTTCGCGCACTACCCGCAAAAGCCCATAGAGCAGCGGCAGCATCTGGTCGCCGAGACCCGCCGCTTGCTCCAAGCCGTGCAGCAATCGCAACAGCAGCCCGCCGCGCCAGCGGCCTCCCCATCGCCGCGCGCTGCCTCGGCGCGCGCCACCTATACCTCCCATGCGATTGGGTTAGAGCGCCCAGTGGATGAGCTGCCCGGTATTGGGGCGCATCGCAGCCGCCAGCTGGCCCAATTGGGTTTATCGACCGTGCGCGACCTCCTGTTTTACTACCCGCGCGACTACGTCGACTATGCCAACCAGGTCAACATTACCGATTTGGTGGCTGGCGAAACGGTGACCGTGGTGGGAACGGTCAAAAGCTGCCAGTGCTTTACCAGTCCGCGAAACCGCAAGCTGACTGTTTTTAAGCTCCGCCTGCGGGACGCAACCGGCCAGATCGAGCTCAGTCGCTTTTTGGCCGGCGCACGTTTTGCCCATCGCGGCTGGCAGGAACGCCAGCGGCGCCGGTACCCGCGCGGAACCGTCGTTGCTGCCTCGGGGTTGGTTAAGCGCGGCAAGTACGGCCTGACGCTCGATGCTCCCGAGATTGAGGTGCTGGAGGGGGCTGATGCCAGCCCCGGCTCGCTGAAAGTGGGCCGCATTTTATCGGTCTATCCGCTAGCTGAGGGCGTCCCGGCCGATACGGTGCGGCGGGCAACCTGGGCGGCCCTACCGGCACGCGAGCACCTCAGCGACCCGCTACCGGCAGCGCTGCGCCAGCAGCACGATCTGGTTGATCGCCCCACCGCGATCACCGACATTCACTTTCCAGCCGATGGCGATTGCTTGTCAGCCGCCAAGCGGCGATTGGTCTTTGACGAGTTCTTCTTTTTGCAACTGGGATTCCTGCAGCGCCGCCGGCAGCAGCGCCAGTCGCAACAAAGTGCCATCCTATCGCCGCGCGGCGAGCTGATCGAGCGCTTCCAGCAACTGCTGCCGTTTGCCCTGACCCAAGCCCAACAGCGCGCCATCAACGAAATTCTGGCGGATCTGCCCTCAGAGACGCCTATGAACCGCCTCGTGCAAGGGGACGTGGGCTCGGGCAAAACGGTTGTGGCCGTACACGCCATCCTGGCCGCCATTCAATCGGGCTATCAGGCAGCACTCATGGCCCCGACTGAAGTGCTGGCCGAGCAGCATTACCGCAAGCTGGTGGCATGGTTCAACCAGCTGCAGCTACCGGTGGAGCTGCTGACCGGCTCGACCAAAACTAACAAGCGCCGGACCGTGCGCGCCCAACTCGAGACGGGCGAGCTGCCCCTGCTGGTCGGAACGCACGCGCTGATCCAGGATGCCGTCAACTTTCAGCAGCTGGGGCTAGCCGTCATAGACGAGCAACACCGCTTTGGCGTCCAGCAGCGCGCGCGCTTGCTGAGCAAAGGGCGATCGCCGCATGTGCTGACCCTAACCGCCACGCCCATTCCGCGCACCCTGGCCCTAACGCTCCACGGCGATTTGGATGTCTCGCAGATCGACGAGCTGCCGCCCGGGCGCCAGCGGATTCAAACCACTGTGCTGGCGGGGAAAGAGCGGTCTCAGGCCTACGAGCTCATCCGGCGCGAAGCCGTCCAAAGCCGGCAAGCTTACATCGTGCTGCCGCTCGTGGAGGAATCCGACAAGCTCGACATTCGCGCTGCTACCCAGGAACACCAGCGCTTGCAGACCAAGGTGTTTCCCAACCTTCAGGTTGGCCTGCTCCACGGACGCATGACCGCTGCCGACAAGGATGCGGCGGTCGAGGCCTTCCGCCGCAACGAAACTCAAATCCTGGTCTCGACAACCGTGATCGAAGTGGGGGTTGATGTGCCTAACGCCACGGTCATGCTGATCGAAAACGCGGAACGGTTCGGGCTATCGCAGCTGCACCAACTGCGCGGTCGGGTAGGACGCGGTCAGGATCGCGGCTACTGCTTGCTGCTAGGGCACTCCCAATCGGATGCGGCGCAGCAGCGCCTCAAGGTGCTGGAGCAGTCCCAGGATGGCTTTTTCATTGCCGAGATGGACATGCGCTTTCGCGGGCCGGGCGAGGTTTTGGGCAGCCGCCAATCGGGCCTGCCCGACTTTGCCCTGGCCAACCTCACTGAAGACCAGCAGGTGCTGGAGCTTGCCCGCACGGTAGCCGAAACGCTGCTAGCCCAAGATGAGGCCCTCGAGCGCCATCCCGGCATCCGGCAAGAACTAGCAAACCGCTACCGGCAACTGATGGGGGGCAAGATTTTGACTTGAGGCAGACGCCCTGCCGACTCCAGTAGTGCCTGCACACCCATGCCCGTTGGTGCCGCGATCGCTTCCCTACCCGCAATGCAATCGCAGTGCTCTTATACCAGTCCTCGTAGCTTGTGCACTAGATTTTGATCTCCGAAATCCCCTCAATATGGGAGTCATGTTTTTTGGCAAGCGTGCATCCGCTGCTCAAATTGGTATTACATACGGGATGCCTACCGTTATCCCAATCCTCGTAGCCTGTGTACTAGACTGCGACCCCCGAAACTCCCTAGGTATGGGACTCATGCTTTTTGGTAAGCGTGCATCGGCTGCTCAATTTGGGATTACTAGCGACAAATCCTGCAACTGCGTCGAAACGTTCTTAATTGGCTGGGTCGCAAACGGACGGTTTAAATGCATGGTGGGCCTGGTGCTAGTAACCTTGCGCTCTCAGCTCGCCCGCAAGCTACAAAGCATGGGCTTGGTGCAGCTAGAAGGCGATCGCGCAGCACTACGCTGCCAGCTCTACCGCCAGTATTTCAGTGAGCGCCTGTAACGGAAGCGCTTACCACCGCAGCAGGTTAAAGCGCTCCATATCGGTGGTGTTGCGATTGCGATAGATCGCCAACACGATTGCCAGGCCCACCGCGGCTTCCGCAGCTGCCACCGTAATCACAAAAATGGCAAACACTTGCCCCTTAACGCCCACCGGATCCATGTAGGTGGAAAAGCCGACCAGGTTGAGATTGACCGCGTTGAGCAGCAGTTCGATCGACATCAGCACGCGCACCATATTGCGGCTCGTGACCACCCCAAAAATGCCGATGCAGAACAGGGCAGCTGCAATTAGCAGGTAGTACTCCAGTTGCAGTTCCATAACTCCTCGCGCGCTGCTAGCGCTCTGCCTCCTTGGCGCTCTTACTAGCGGGTAGCAGCTCGCGCGGACGCTCCCGCAATCGCCACACGGTCTGCTGCGTTTGCCCAGGGGGCAGCTCGCCCTCGGGAATGACATCGCGCCGGGCCAGCACGATCGCGCCCACCATGGCCATTAGCAGCAGGATCGAGGCCAGCTCAAACGGCAGCAGGTAGTCGCTAAAAAAGTGTTTGCCAATCTCGACAACCGGGTAAGGGATGGGCGCTACATTGGCTGGGGCCAGCGACCAGGGCGTGTCCACAACGACAGTTGCCAACAGCGCAAACAGGCCAGCACTCACTAGCCCGGCAACGCTACCGCGCCACCAACGCCGGCTGGTTGGTGGAAAGGCCTCGCGCCGGTTGACCAGCATGATGGCAAACAGGATCAAAACGTTGACAGCGCCAACGTAGATCAGGACTTGGGCAGCCGCCAGAAAGTCAGCATTGAGCAGCACGTAAAGGCCAGCAACGCTGGCAAAGACGCCGCCCAGCAAAAAGGCTGCATAGACGAGGTTGGGCACCAGCACCACGCCAAGGGCAGCTGCGATGGTGCCGGCCGTCAGCACAAAAAACGAAACCAGTCGGACACCTTGAGCTAAATCCACGGTCGTGCGCTCCTTTAAGCGTTATCGCGTGCTTGACCGTTGGCGGCTTCGGCCGGCTCTGCTTCAGCTTGTTCCTGTTGGATTTGCGCCAGAATCTCTTCGGCGCGCTGGCCGGCGCGCTGCGTCCCGGCCGGCATGTCGTGGCCGTCGATGGCGCCTTTGGGCAGATAGGCCAGCTCGCGCACTGGGGTCACCATGGGGTCCTGAGTCACTTTGTAGGGCAGGCGACCCAGGGCTTCGTTGTCGTAGTTGAGCTCGTGCCGGTCGTAGGTCGAGAGCTCGTACTCTTCAGTCATGGAGAGGCAGTTGGTCGGGCAGTACTCGACGCAGTTGCCGCAGAAGATGCAGACCCCAAAGTCAATGCTGTAGTGGTTGAGCTTTTTCTTTTTCGCTGTTTTGTCGAACTCCCAATCCACCACCGGCAAGTTGATGGGGCAAACGCGAACGCAGACCTCGCACGAGATGCACTTATCGAACTCGAAGTGAATGCGCCCGCGATAGCGCTCCGCGGGAATAACCTTTTCGTAGGGATATTGCACGGTCACCGGCCGCCGGTTGAGGTGGTCGAAGGTGACCGAGAGGCCCTGGCCGATGTATTTGGCTGCGCGGAAGGTTTCTTGCGCGTAGTTGCCGACTTGGCGTAGAAACTCGAACATGGCGTTATCCGGATGGGGGGGCAACAGCAAACGGTGGGGTCCCTCACTCCTGCTAGCCGCCAAAGTAAGCCGGGAAGGCAAGCTTGAGTCCGGCCGTTAGCAACAGATTGACTAGCGAAACGGGGAGCAAGAATTTCCAGCCCAAATCGAGCAGCTGGTCGATGCGGATGCGCGGCACCGTCCAGCGCACCAGAACGGCCAAAAAGATCAGCAGGAAGGCCTTGAGCAGCGTCATCGCGATGCCCAACGACGCCGTTAGCACCTGCAGCCAAGGCGCGGTTTCGCTCACGCCCAGCCAATTGGCGAGCTGACTCAGCGGAACGATGAACTCCCAGCCGCCCAAGTACAGCACGGCAAACAGCAACCCCGACAGGATGAGGTTGACGTAGGAGCCCAAAAAGAGCAAGCCAAATTTCATACCCGAGTACTCGGTCTGATAGCCGGCAACGAGCTCTTCCTCGGCCTCGGGCAAGTCAAAGGGCAGGCGCTCGCACTCGGCCAGCGCTGCCACCCAAAACACCACTAGCCCGATGGGTTGGCGCCACAGGTTCCAGCTCAAGATACCGTAGCCAGCTTGCTGCTCGACAATATCGACCGTGCTAGCGCTGTTGGCCATCATGACAACGGCCAAGACAGCCAGCGCCAGCGGGATTTCGTAGCTGATCGACTGCGCGGCTGCCCGCAACCCACCCAGCAGCGAGTACTTGTTATTAGAGGCATAGCCGCACATCAGCAGCCCGATGGGGACCACACTCGAGACCACTATCCAAATAAAGATCCCCAATGTTAGATCCGAGATAATCAGGTCCTGCCCGAAGGGCACGATCAAGTAAGACACGAACGCAGGGATGACGACCAGCGCCGGTCCGAGGGTAAACAACGCCCGATCGGTGCGCGCCGTCAGGCTGTCTTCTTTAAATACCAACTTCAGGCCGTCGGCCACGGGCTGGAGGATGCCCAGTGGCCCGGTGTATTCGGGGCCGATGCGCTGCTGGGCGGCTGCCGAGACCTTGCGCTCGAGCCAAACGGCAACCAGCACCCCCAACGTCGCGCCGATAATCATCAGCAGCATGGGGAAGGGCATCCAGAGGGCTTTGGCCGCACCGGCCGGGATGCCCAGCTCCCGGGCGGACTCGATAAAGTTGGCTTGGAGGTCGATTCCTGAACTCATGGGATTGCATGCAGGGGACGAACGGCGCCGCCGCCGGCGCGCGCAACAATTTTTAACGTCCGAGCCGCCACCCAGTATACCGTCCTGTGGGGCTGCCGCCTAGCGCTGGTGAAGCGGCACGTAGGGAGCCTCGCGCGCGCCGGTGTAGATCTGGGTGGGGCGAAAGATGCGATTCTCGGACAGTTGCTCGCGCCAGTGCGCCAGCCAGCCCGCCACGCGCGCGATCGCAAACACAGGGGTAAACAAATCGGTCGGGATGCCCAACTTGCGATAGACCAACCCTGAGTAAAAATCGACGTTGGCGTGGATGCCCTTATCGCCCAGCTTTTCTGAGACCACTCGCTCCAGCTCGACGGCCACATCGTAGTACTTGTCGCGCCCTTTGGCCTCGAACAGCTGCTCGGCCAGATCCTGCAGGATCCGGGCGCGCGGATCCTTGACTTTGTAAACGCGGTGCCCGAATCCCATGATGCGAGTCTTGCGGGCGATGCATTCCTCGACGTAAGGGCGCACGTTGGCCTCAGAGCCAATGTCGGCCAAAACGGCCATGACCTGCTCGCTGGCGCCGCCGTGGAGCGGCCCGGCCAGCGTCCCCACCGCCGAGGCAACGACGGCGTAGGGATCGGTGAGGGTAGAGGCGGTCACCATGGCCGAGAAGGTGGAGGCATTGATGGTGTGCTCGGCATGGAGCATCAGGCAGGTATCGAAAACCTGGGCGGCCAGCGAATCCGGCTCGCGCTCGGTCAGCATGTAGAGAAAGTTGCTCGCATACCCCAGCTGGGGGTGCGGCTGCACCGGATCGTCACCGTGGCGCATTAGTTGCAGAGCGGCGACGGCGGTCGGAATTTTGGCTAGCAACCGAACCACCGCTTCGCGGATGTAGGCCGGATCGTCGGTGGCCCGCCGCGAGTAGAACAGGCCCAGCGAGGCTGCCAGCGTCTGCAGTGCATCCATGGGATGGCCCGTATCGGGAAAGCATTTCATCATGTCCCGAATTTGGTACTTGAGGCGCTGCTGCTGGCGGATTTCGTGCTGGAACTGCGCCAGCTCCTCGGCATTGGGAAGCCAGCCCCAGATCAGCAGGTAAGCGGTCTCTAAAAACGCGCTGTGGCGCGCGAGCGCCTCAATGGGGATGCCGCGATACTCCAGAATGCCGCGCTGGCCGTCGAGGTAGCTAATTTGGGAATGCGCTGCCGGGACCCCGTCCAAACCGGGCCGGTACTCGCCGCTGGTCATGGCATGCCCCATCGGTGCCGCTTTTGCTCTGCGCCCAACTTACCGCATGCCGGGCGGGCTGCAGGCGGCCGCTGGTGCAATCGCTGTCAAGCCAGCACCCACTTGGGCGGTGCCAGCAGAAACAGTGTCCCTTGCCCCATAGGCGTTGCGCTGTCGGGTAGTTGAATGCCGATCGTCCCGGCCTTTTTAACGGTCAGCTTTTGTCGGTCGCCGCCCCAAACCAAGGCCTCGGCCCACGCGCCCAGATCGGGCTGGTGCCCCACGAGCGCGAGGTAGGGCGTTTGCGCCTCGCTCAGCCACTGCTGCCACCAGTCCGTCCAGGCAGCTAGCTCGCCGCCGGGCGCCAGCGGGTCGCACGGCTCGATGCGATCACTCAAGCCAGCTGCCTGCAACAGCTCAGCCGTTTCCCGAGCGCGCACCAGCGGACTGGTCCAGATGCGATCGAAGGCCAGCCCGGTTCCGGCGAGCCGCTGCGCGACAGCGCGGGTGCGTTGCCGTCCCTGCTCGGTCAGGGGGCGATCGGCGTCGTTGGCGTAGGCCCGGGCCTCGGCGGCAATGCCGTGGCGGATCAGGTACAGCTCCATGGGGCCGTGCCCTCAATCCGTTTGGATGACGTCTTCATCCGGGTTGACCAACCGCAGCAGCTTTTGCTTGATCTGCGTATCGAAGACTTCCCACTTGAGCTTGGCGTATTTGGGGTGCTCGTTGAAGCCGTAGAGAAACCCGAGCGGTACCTCAAAGCCACCTGCGTTGTAGCGGCCGCCGCCGAAGTAGCGACCCTGGGCGTCCTTGCCAAAGGCCTCTTTGATGAATTCGTCGGGATCGAGGGTGATTTTGTTGGTCCGCAGCGAGCCAATGACCACCTCGAGTTCTTCTTCCTCGTTGTGGACGATGCCGTAGACCACCGCCGTATGGACGTTTTCTTCAGTCACGAGGAAATCCGAGGACTGGGGAATGGCATCGCGGTCGTCGTAGCGCAGGTAGCCCACCCCGGCAATGGAGTAGCTGTTGCGCACGATGCGGTTTTTGAGCGATCGCTCGATGACGTCCATGACGCGCTTGGAGCGCGCCGAGTGGACCACAGCGCTCAGTAGCTGCGGATCGTAGAAGCGGCTCAGGTAGGCGGCAGCCTGAAAGTCCTCCGCCTGGGCCTGCAGCAGCCGATTGGTATCGGAGCGCAAGCCGTGCATGAGCGCGGTCGCGCACTTAACGTGCTTGTTATTGCTGGCGTTGAGCTGCAGCATCCCCGCCTGGATGTACTGGGTCAGCATCGTGGCGGTCGCGCGGGTTTGGACGCGCAGATCGAACAGCTCGGCCTCGAGATCGCCCTGGTTGGTGTGGTGGTCGATGACGATAAAAATGGGCAGCTGGGCTTGCTGCACCATGGGCATCAGCTGGCTGGTGGTGCCCTGATTGTCGATCAGCACGCAGCCGTGATAGACGGAGAGGTCGCGGTCTTTGAGGCTGTGCACGCTCCAGCGCTTGGCCGGCAAGCCGGTCAGTTTGACCAGGGCAATGTTTTCCTGGTGCGAGAGAATCCCGGCGTAAACGATGTCAGCCTGGATGTCGTACTGCTGGGCGATGAGCTGGTAGGCCCACGCGCTCGAGAGCGCGTCCGGATCGGGAAAATCCTGGATCAGTACGATGTGGCGCTCGCTGCGGTGCCGCTCGAGCGTTTGCCTGAGCGACTCGACCGCTTGGTCCAGGGGCGGATCGGCTTCCTGGGGCTGCACGCGGGTGCTGGTACCGTTGCCTTCCTCCGGCTTGGCAGCCTCGATCTCGGAAGGAGCATCGGCACCGGCAAGCGAGTTGTCTTGGGAACTGAGCGAATGCATCGTCGACTCCCGGGCGCGATTCGCCTGGCTGCCAGCAGCCGGCAAGTCAGGCCTGCCTGCAGGCTAGCATTGGCGCTGGGGGCAAGGCAGGGGCTCACACGTTAAGACCGATGACATACTTGCGCCACTCGTGATTGCGGTTGCCTTGCAAGTGCCGCGCTAGCTCGAAATACAGGCTGCTGTAGGGCCGTCGGGGCGGGCGCTTGAGCTCCATGCTGGCCTCTTGCGGCGTGCGGCTTCCCTTGCGGACGTTGCAGCGGATGCAGGCTGTGACCAAGTTGTCCCAGCGGTCCGTACCGCCTTGGGCGCGCGGAACAACGTGATCGAGGGTGAGCCGATCGCCTTTGTAGTTGCAATACTGGCAAGTCCGGGCATCCCGCTCCAGAATGTTGCGGCGCGTCAGCGGGATCTCTTTGTAAGGGACGCGGACGTAGTAGCGCAGCCGAATGACCGAGGGCAGGGGGAACTCGGGGCAGACGTGCGTTCCGGCGTGCTCCAAGCGCTCGGCCTTGCCTTTTAGCAGCAGTACGACAGCCCGCCGCCAGCTCGTCAAATTGAGCGGTTCGTAGGAGGCATTGAGTACCAGAACTTTGCCCATGGCCCCCCGATGGGTGGTTCAGGCAAGGCTGCCGCAGATGCTAGCACAGGGGGTCGCGCTGGCGACAGCGGCGCGGTTGACGCCTTAGCTGGGTTTGCTAAGTTCTAGGGCGGCCGCCGTTGCCTTGGGGCCGAATGGGCAATGGTGTGGTGTGTTGCCAGGAGTGAGGATCGTGCCCGAGGCTGAACCGTCTGCCCGCCCAGCAAGCCAGCTCCGAACGGTCAGCCCGAGCGCGGCAACCGGGTGCCACCGCGCTTGGGTGGAGGTGAGCTGCAGCGCAATCGCGGCTAACGTCCGGCAGCTGCGGGGGGTTTTGGCCCCGCAGACCGAGCTGGTCGCTGTAGTTAAAGCGGATGCCTACGGGCACGGTGCCGTCCGGGTTGCCCGCACGGCCCTGGCCGCCGGCGCCAGCCGGCTGGCTGTGGCGACCTTGCAGGAAGGCAAAGAACTGCGGCAGGCGGGCATTGACGCGCCCATTTTGCTACTGGGGGCTGCTAACGACCCAGGCGAGATCGCCGCGATCGCGGATTGGCAGCTGCAGCCGACGCTGGGGATGCCGCAGCAGGCGCTGACTGTCTCGGAGGTGATGGCGCAGCGCGGCGGCACGATCACGGTTCATCTCAAAATCGATACGGGCATGTCGCGCTTGGGAACCCTCTGGGAGCGCGCAGCCGAGTTCGTTCGGCTCGTGCGCCAACTGCCGCATCTCAAGATCGCCAGCCTCTACTCCCACCTGGCCACGGCCGACGATCCCGATCCCACGGTCATGCAGTGGCAGCAGCAGCGCTTTAGCGCCGCGATCGCCAGCTTGCAAGCCCACGGCATAGCCCTGCCGCCGCTGCATCTGGCTAACTCCGCCGCAACGCTGCGCGATCGCAGCTGCCACTACGACTGGGTGCGCGTGGGCTTGGCCCTGTACGGGCTCCATCCGGCGCCCCACTTGCGCTCTTGCCTCGCGCTGCAACCGGCGCTCCAGCTCAAAGCCAAAGTCACGCAAGTCAAAACCATTCCCGCCGGGGCCGGCGTCAGCTACGGCCACCAATTCGTTGCCGATCGCCCCATGCCCATTGCCGTGGTGGGCATCGGCTACGCTGATGGCGTGCCGCGGAACCTCTCCAACCGCCTGCAGGTACTGGCGCGCGGTCGCCGCCTGTCCCAAATCGGCGCCATTACCATGGACCAGCTCATGCTCGATGCCAGCGCCATCCCGGATCTGAGCCCGGGCGAGGTGGTAACGCTCATCGGCCAGGATGGGGAGGCTGCAATTGAGGCCACGTCCTGGGCGGAGGCGCTCGGTACTATCGACTGGGAGATCCTGTGCGGCTTCAAGCACCGCTTGCCGCGCATCGAGCGCGACTGAGCGGCTAAGCCCCAACGGGCGCGCGCGACGCTGCTTCGGCAATGACGCGCTCGTAGAGATCGCCCAGCTGCGCCGCCACGCCGCTCCAGCTAAAGCGATCCACCACGCGCTGGCGCGCGTTGGCCCCCAGCTGGCGCCGCCACTCGGGATTGCCCAAAACGCGATCAATGGCCTGGCTAAAAGCTTCCACAGCTTGGGGCGGCACGAGCAGCCCTGTTTCCTCGGGGACTACGGTGAATTGCAACCCCCCAACGTTGCTGCCCACCACGGGCGTACCGCTAGCCATGGCCTCGATGGGCACCAGCCCGAACGGTTCGTAGTGGCTGGGCACTACGCAAACGTCGGCAGCTGCGTAGTAAGCGGGCAATTCGGCATCGGGGACCCGGCCGGGAAACTGCGTGCAGTCGGCCAGGCCCAGCTCGCTCACCAAGTCCCCAATGCGCCGGCGCTCTTCACTGTCAGGTTTGTTGGGGTCTGCCCCGCCCGCCAAAATGAGCTGCAGCGGCGCGCCGCGAGCGCGCAGCTGCGACTGCGCCACGGCTCGCACCAGAGTTTCGATACCTTTGCGCCGATCAAAGCGCCCAATATAGAAGATGACGTAAGCTTCGGGCGCGATGCCCAAGCGTTCGCGCGCGGCTCGGTCGTCAATGGAGCCAAAGTGCTGGATGTCGGTGCCGCAGGGAATGACCTCAATGCTGCCGGCGCTCGAGACCAGCGCGCGCATGTGCGCCTGCTCCTGCGGGGTCGTGGCCACCACGCGATCGGCGGTCTCCAAGCACGCCTTCTCCACCTGCAAGCGCTGGCTGGCAATGGGTGGAACGTCCTCGACGGCCTGGTACTTGACTGACCCGAGCGAGTGGTAGGTGTGCACCAGGGGCAGCCCGTAGCGCTGCTTGAGGGCCAGCCCCACCCAGCCCGAGAGCCAGTAATTGCTGTGGATCAGCTCGTAGGCAATGCCTTGCGCGCGTGCAAAGGCTTGCAACTGCTGGAGGAAGTCCTCGCAATAGCCAAAGATGTCCTGGCGCGGTACGAATGCTTCCGGTCCAGCCTGCAAGCGGATCGTTCGGCAGTTGGGCTGGTGGGTTACGACCTCGGGTTGCTCGGGATCCGCTTTGCGCGAAAACATCTCCACTTGCCAGCCCTGCTGCGCCAGCGCTTCCCCCACTTGGCGCACGTAGACGTTTTGACCGCCCGCTTCTTCACCGCCAATGTCGACGGCCGGATCGCCGTGAACCGAGATCAAAGCTAGGTGGCGCCCGCCGGTTGCGTTCATAATCCCCTCATCTGGCCCATCAGGGCATCGCGCCGCTGCTTGCACCCTTGACGGTCGCGAGCCGCTCATTAGCTGCCCTGCAACAAACGGTAGCAGCTCTCCCAGAGGACAGCGAATTGGGTCGAGATGGCGGTTGGGCACGCGATCGCCCGACGGCTACGGCCATTGGAGTTCGCTTGGGCCGTGCGTTATGATTAACGGCGTCTTGCCTGGAGAGGTGGCTGAGCGGTCGAAAGCGGCAGATTGCTAATCTGTTGTACGGCTTAACGCCGTACCGAGGGTTCGAATCCCTCCCTCTCCGCTGATTGCCATTGCCGTTAAGTGTTGCCTGCTGGGTCGCTACAACCGCAGGCTAAGGAACCGTATGCGCTTACCTTCCCGACCCAACGACCGGTCCTGAGCGCCACGCTGGCAGCCACGGTTCTATCGAGTGGCGGCTCATCCTCAATGGGGTCGCAGGAGCTGCCCGATTTCTCGACTAGCGACGGCAGCGACACCCAGAGTTCGGGGCAAGCGCTCAAGATCGGGACGCTGCTGCCGGTTACTGGGGATCTGTCCTCAATCGGGCAGAACATGCCCAAAGCGGTCCGCATGGCCGTGGAGCGCGCCAACAGCTGCCAGGGGGTCAACGGCCAGCCCATTGAGCTGGTTACCGAGGACAGCCAGACCGATCCGGCGGCCGGCTCGGCTGCCGCGAGCAAGCTAGCCCAGGCCGACAGTGTCGATGCCATTGTCGGGGCCTTCTCCAGCGGCGTCTCCAGCGCCTCGGTCGATGTTGCCGTGCGCAACCAAGTCATGATGGTCTCGCCCGGCAGCACCAGCCCCACCTTTACCCAGCGCGCTCAAGAGGGGGATTTCAACGGCTTTTGGGCGCGCACGGCCCCGCCCGATACCTATCAAGCCCGCGCCCTGGCCAAGCTAGCCGACAAGCGCGGTTTCAAGCGCGTCTCAACCGCGGTTATCAACAACGATTACGGCGTGGGGTTCGAGCGCGAGTTTACCCAAGCCTTCGAACGCTTGGGCGGCACCATCGCCAATGGCAGCAATCCCGTTCGCTATCCGCTCAAGGCCGCCACGTTGGATAGCGAGGCGCAAGCGGCCTTTGGCAATGGCGATCCCGATGCGGTTATGGCAGCGGTCTATCAGGAGACTGGAAGCCTGCTGCTCAAAGCCGCCTACCAGCAGGGCCTGATGGAAAACACGCAGGTGCTGCTCACCGATGGGGTCAAATCCCAGGAGTTTGTCGAGCAAGTCGGCCAGACCCCCGGCGGCCGCCCCATTATTGCCGGGGCGCTGGGAACGGTGCCAGCCGCCAACGGTGATGCCCTCCAGGCCCTCGAATCCCGCTGGCAGGAGCAAACGGGCGATTCGCTGACGGCCTTCATTCCGCACACTTGGGACGCAACCGCCCTAATTGCCCTCGCTGCGCAAGCCGCCGGTGAGAGCTCAGGGCCGGCCATTAAAGACCGCATCCGCGATGTCGCCACGCCGCCCGGCCAAGCGGTTAGCGACCTGTGCCAGGAGCTGGAGCTGCTGCGGCAGGACCAATCAATCAACTACCAAGGGGCCAGCGGCAACGTCGACCTCAACGAGTACGGCAATGTCGTGGAGGTCTATGACGTGTGGCAGGTGCGAGAAGACGGCAGCATCGAAACGGTCGATCGCGTCGAGCCCCAACTGGAGTCCTCAAACTGACCGCTGCCCTAAGGCGCGGCTTCCAGCGAGGCGAGCGGATCCGGCACCGTGTCGGAGGGGGCTTGGAACTCGCCCCTTAGGGCGTACTGCAGTCGCAGCTGGAGCCAGGTGGCAAAGGTGGAATTGGTGGTAACGATCGCAGCTGAAGGCTGCGGGCAGCGGGCCTTGATGGAGGCAAACTCGGGGGCTTCTAGAAAGGCCGGCTGCTTGATGAGCCAAAAGTCAATGGGCTTGTCGTGCTCTTGGTAGTAAATGCGACGCTCTTCCAGGACCTCCTCAAGGGGCTCTTCCTCGAGGAGAAAGTGTTGGCTGGCTAGAACGTAGTAGTAGCGCTGCACGATCCGAGCTCCAATGGCTGCGAGGGGGGGGCGGCCGTTGGCTGGCGAATCAAGGTTCGCCGCGCAACAGCGCCTTCATATCGCGGACGGCGCGCTCCATCCCCACGAGGGCGGCGCGGCTGACGATGGCGTGACCAATGTTGAGCTCAGCCATGCCCGCAATGCGAGCGACCGGGGCTGTATTGCGATAGGTTAACCCGTGCCCGGCATTGACGCCCAATCCGGCGGCGCGGGCTTGCTGGCAGCGATCGCTTAAGGCCGCCAGTTGGGGATCGCGCGCGCTAGCGCTTGGGGCTTGGGCATAGTCGCCGGTATGGAGCTCGATCAGCTGCGCCTGCACCTTGGCAACGGCGGCGATTTGGCTGGGCTCGGGATCGACAAACAGGCTGACCGGGATACCGTCCCCTTGCAACTGCTCCACGGCGGCACGCAAGCGCTCGGGCGAGCTAGCGACATCCAAGCCGCCCTCAGTGGTCACTTCCTCGCGCCGCTCCGGCACCAAGGTGACGTAGTCGGGAACGAGCTCGCGCGCGATGGCAACCATTTCCTCGGTCGGCGCCATCTCCAGATTGAGGTGCGTTTGCACGGTCTGGCGCAGCAGCCGTACGTCGCGGTCTTGAATGTGGCGCCGGTCTTCGCGCAGGTGAACGGTAATGCCATCGGCGCCGGCTAGCTCGGCCAAGGTGGCCGCCGCTACGGGATCGGGCTCGTCCGTGCGCCGCGCCTGCCGGATGGTGGCGATGCGATCGAGGTTGACCCCCAGCGTTACCGCCGCAGGTGCATTGGCGTCAGCCGATTCAGCCATGGTTGCCGTCTGGCTTCGCGGTTGCGCTCGCCTTGCTGCACTGCCGGCAAGCTGCGAGCGTTCCAAACCGTATCACGGCGGTACTGCATCCGCACTACTGGCTCGGTGAGACAACGCGCAGGCGCCGCGTAATGGTCGTCATGCCGCCCTGGCGGACCAAAACGGCCGACAGCCAGTGGCTGCCGGTCTGTTTGGGCGCCTGGCCCACCTTGTAGAGGCCGCCGGCCGGCAGCGGTTGCAGCTCCAGCGGCGGCGGCTGCAGGTACCGCTGGCCGCTAACCGCTTGCATGGTGGCAGAGCCCAGCAAAACCGCGTCTCCCAGCGGTTGGGTGGCAATGGCATCAAAATGGAACCGCTCGCCGGGCGCCACGGTTGCGGGCAGGTTGATGCGAACTTGCGGGGGATTGCTGCCTGCGGTGAGCTCGGTTCGCTCCAAGAGGATCGTTTGCCGGGTGACGGTTCGATCAGCCAAACGCTGGCGCGATCGCAACCGGGCATCCAGCCGGAAAGTGCGATGCTCGCCCTGGCGCTTGCCCGTGACGTGCGTCTCGGTGGTGGTAACAAAACCGCGGCCTCGCCGCTGCCACGACTGCAGCTGGATGTCGTACTGGAGCTGCTCGTAGCGCTGGTGCAGCTGCGACAGACCCGCCACCAACTGCGAGCGTTCTAGGCCGCCCGAGCGCTCGAAGCGCGCCCCATACAATTGCTTCAGCTGCTGCGCATTGCCGCGATTGGCCGCCCGCTCGATGGTCGAGAGCAACTGCGTCAATTCGGAGGGGGCCGAGGCGGGCGAGCGGGCGCGCGCGCTCTGCCCCAGCGGTAGCACCAGCCCCAAGGCCAGGGCCAGCGATCCGGCCAGCCGGGGCAGGCAAATCAGGTGGGAGCGCTGGGATAAAGCAAGCGGCATGGGGGGAGCTTGATAGGATTGGCTCATACCAATTCTCGTGGCTTGTGCACTAGATTGCGATCTCCAAAACCTCTTCAATATGGGAGTCATGTTCTTTGGTAAGCGTGCATCCGCTGCTCAAATTGGTATCAGTCCGAATTCTAGCGCATCCTGCAGGCGCGATTGGGGCATTTGTCCCGGCTCGCGAGCGCGTACCTGAGGTAGCGATGCGATTGCTAATTGCCGCCAGCGGGACGGGCGGTCACCTTTTTCCCGCCCTGGCCGTCGCCGAGCGCTTCTCTGACGCGCACATTGAGTGGTTGGGCGTTCCTGATCGCCTGGAAGCGCAGCTCATCCCCCAGCACTACCCGCTGCACACTGTCGCGCTGGCGGGCTGGCAGAGCGGCTCCCACTGGCAGGCTGCGCGCTTGCTAGGGCAGGCCATGGTGGCAAGCGCGCGCGTATGGCGCTTGCTGGGGCGGCAGCAGATCGACGCCGTTTTGACCACTGGCGGCTATATCGCCGCACCTGCCATCCTGGCGGCCCGGTTGCGCGGCATTCCTGTCGTGCTGCACGAGTCGAACGCCCTACCCGGGAAAGTTACGCGCTGGCTGGCTCCGTTCTGTACCACGGTTGCGGTGGGCGTTAGCAGCGCCCAGCGTTGGTTGCCGCGCGCTCGCACCATCGCGACCAGTACGCCCGTACGGGCCGAGTTCGAGGCGCCGCAACCGCTCGATTTGGCCCTTCCCGAAGGGGCGCCGACAGTCGTGGCCATGGGCGGCTCGCAAGGGGCCGTTGCGCTCAACCAGCTGATCCGGCAGTGCGTCCCGGCATGGTGCCAAGCGGGCGCCACCGTGGTCCATCTCACCGGCGATCGCGATCCCGATGCCAACAGCCTCCAACACCCGGGCTATTGGGCGCTGCCATTCTACGAGCGCATGGCAGCCCTACTACAGCACGCCGATCTGGCGATCGCGCGGGCGGGTGCCGTTTCGCTAGCCGAGCTAGCTGCCACGCACACCCCAGCCGTTTTGATTCCGCTCCCGCACGCGGCTGAGGACCACCAGGCCCACAATGCCCAGGCTTGGGTTGATGCGGGGGCAGGCCTGATGTACCGGCAAAACACCCTGTCCCCGCAGCAACTGCAATCGCAAGTGCTGGCCCTCATTCGCTCGCCCCAGCAACGGCAAGCCATGGCCGAGCGCGCTGCAACGCTAGCGCCGGGTGACAGCGCCGCTCGCTTGGCAGAAGCCATTCGCGAGACCGCGCTCGTTAGGGATTAGGGAGCTGACGGGCCGATCCGGCCTTAGGAACAACCCCAACGAAGCATTGCTGCTTGGCGCGAGCGGGTTTGCCGCAGTCAGCAAGGGGTTTTTTGTGAGGAATTGCAATCCGCTCGAGCCGCGCCGGCGAGGTAAGGGGGCAACCGGTTGGGCAGTACCAAGCGGTGGTGATACCTTAAGAGGCACCGGACTGATACCAATTCTCGTGGCTTGTGCACTAGATTTCGACCTCCAAAACTCCCTCAATATGGGAATCATATTCTTTGAAAAACGTGCACCTACTGCTCAAATTGGTATGAATCCAGCACTTCGAGCGGTTCGGACTGTGGTTGCCAGCTAGCTAACAGGCTGGCGACCGGGTCGTCCATCCAACAAAATGGTTGCCATCCCGTACGGTTATTTTGAGCTC